>CALVGQ010000027.1 GCA_944327135.1 uncultured Erysipelotrichaceae bacterium
TATTCAAATTTTCCGTCGATGATGGTTGCTAAGCAGTGAGTCAGATTTTCAAATGGCATGCCATCAAAGATGGCCAGATCGGCATCCTTGCCGACTTCCAGCGAACCGGTTCGATCGGCAATGCCTAATAGCTTTGCTGGGCGAATCGTTACCGATTCCAAAGCAGTTTCAAAAGAGAGACCGCGGGCCATGGCAATGCCGACATGAGTCGGAAGCCACTTGGTTCCAGAAGCATCATCCGCAGTCAGACAGAAATTGACTCCGGCTTCTTCCATTTTGGCCGGGGTATCTTGGCGGCAGCCCCAGATTTCATATTTCATCGGGCCCATCAATAGCGGTCCGACCACGGCGGTCACCTTTTTCTCTTTGAGGAAATCAAGGATCTTATATCCTTCAGTGCAGTGCTCGATGGAATAGTCCAGTTGGAATTCTTCAGCGATACGGATCGCAGTCACGATGTCATCGGCCTGATGGCAATGGATCCGGCATTTCATCTGTCCGCGGACCACTGGAACCAGAGGATCTAAGCGAAAATCCGGTTTAACGCTCTTGCTAGGATCTTTTTCTGCTTCCAACAGCTGATCAGAATAGGCCTTGGCATTAAACAGCGCTTCCCGTAAAACGGCGCCGGTTCCCATGCGGGTCATTGGCATTTTCTTGTCTGGTCCATAGCAGCGTTTTGGATTTTCACCGAGCGCCATTTTCATAACGGTCGTGTCTGGAATCATCATTTCCTGAACGGTCGTGGCGTTTTTCAATTTGAGTGCAAAACCGGTTCCGCCAATGACATTAGCGCTGCCTGGCAGCGTACAGCAGGCGGTAAACCCAGCTTCACGAACTTCTTTGACAGCCATATCAAAGGGATTGAAAGCATCCAGCATCCGAACCTGGCAGGTGTTGGGATCAGTGATTTCATTGCCGTCCATGACCGATGGCATCCAGGCGGGTTCATTGAGCGCGGAGATGTGGCTGTGGGCATCAATGAGTCCCGGAGTGATCCATTTTCCGGTGCAGTCAATGGTTTCGGCATCCTGAGGAGCTATATTTTTACCAATCGCTTGAATTTTTCCATTTTCAATGATCAGGTCGGCATCGTCCAAAGTTTGTCCGGTGCCGGTAACGATTTTTGCGTGAGTGAGTGCCAGCATGTTCTGATTTCCTCCTTAATCCTGACGATATTCAAAGCGGCCGTCGATCATGGTCGCTTCGCAAAGCGACAAATTGCTGAATGGCATGCCGCTGAAGATGGCCAGATCGGCATCCTTACCGACTTCCAGCGAACCGATCCGCTGATCCAGTCCCAGCAAGCGGGCTGGCCGGATCGTTACCGCTTCCATGGCCGCTTCGAAGGAAAGACCACGGGACATGGCAATGCCAACATGGACCGGCAGCCATTTGGTTCCGGAAGAATCATCCGCAGTCAGGCAGAAGTTGACTCCAGCTTCTTCCATTTTGGCCGGGGTATCTTGGCGGCATCCCCAGATTTCAAACTTCTGCGGCCCCATCAATAGCGGTCCGACCACGGCGGTCACTTTTTTCTCTTTGAGGAAATCAAGGATCTTGTATCCTTCGGTGCAGTGCTCGATTGCATAGTCCAGATGGAATTCTTCTGCGATGCGAATCGCGGTCACGATGTCATCGGCCTGATGGCAATGGATCCGGCATTTCATCTGTCCGCGGACTACAGGAACAAGCGATGCTAAACGAAAATCCGGTTTAACACTCTTGCTAGGATCTTTTTCTGCTTCCAACAGCTGATCAGAATAGACCTTGGCATTAAACAGCGCTTCCCGCAAAACAGCGCCAACTCCCATACGGGTCATCGGCATCTGCTTGTTGCTGCCATAACAGCGTTTTGGATTTTCACCAAGGGCCATCTTCATCATTTCAGAGCCTGGAATGACAAGATCAAAGACCGTTTTTCCCTGCTTCAGCTTGAAAGAAATTCCGGTTCCGCCGATGACATTGGCGCTTCCAGGACCGGTATAGCAGGTCGTGAATCCGGCTTCCCGAGCTGCCTGAATGGCCATATCAAAGGGATTGAGCGCATCGATGCCGCGAATAAAGGACGTGTTGGGGCTGGTGGTTTCATTGCCGTCTCCCTGATAAGGCATCCAGTGCGGCTCGTTAAATGTAGAAATGTGCGTGTGTGCGTCGATCAAACCAGGGGTAACCCATTTTCCGCTGGCGTCGATGATTTCACAATCCTGGCTGAGTTCCAGATCTTGACCGATAGCCTTGATCTTTCCGTTTTCAACCAGGATCGTCCCGTCTTCGATGGTGCCTTGGGTTACGGTAACCAGTTTGGCATGAGTAATTGCGATCATATCTTCTGCCTCCTTGAAGTCTTATAAGGATATTGTAAACGAACCCAGACTAAAATCAAGAAAGAACAGGAAATTTGTTTCTGAAAATTAAATAAAATTTTCAGAGAAGAAGCTTTGACTTTTCTTTTATAAAAAAACCTTCCGTTTTTGGAAGGTCAATGCATTCCTTGGATCAAAATAAAGCCAAGCAGAAAACCAAACAGCTGAAACAGCAGGGATTTTTTTCCACTGTCCATCAGCTGGACCTGCGGCAGGATCTCATACCAGGTGACATAGAGCATGCAGCCCGCGGCTAAAGACAGAATTCCGGCAATGCCCGCGGCCGAGAAAGCGCCAAGCCAGGCTCCAAGAATGCCTCCGGCCACGGTAGGGATCCCGCTTAAGGCAACAAGGAGCAAAGCATGCCCTTTGTTCATGCCGCCTGAAAGTAGCGGTGCAATCATTCCCATTCCTTCTGGCAGGTTGTGCAGCGTTAACAAGACTGCCATCAAGATTCCGGTAGGTGGGGCGACCATGGAACTGGAGCCGATGGCCAGCCCTTCTGGGAAATTGTGCAGAGCAACGGAGCCGATCATTAAAAATCCTAATCGGATCAGCTTTTGATTGGGATCAGAATGCGGTTCATGGTGATGCAGGTTTTCTTTTTCGGTGGTTTGGGCGTGATGGTGATGAAAATGGCCATCCAGCAGCAATAACAGCAGTACGCCGGTCGCACAGCCTGTTACGGTAATCAGCATTCCTCCGTTTTCCAAGGCTTCCGGCAGCAGATCAAAACAGATCATGCTGAACATCATGCCGGCCGAAAATGCCAGCAGGGCACTGAGCGATCGATTAAGGCGGACTTGAAACAGGATGCTTAGCGAACCGCCTAAAACGGTACCTAGAATACCAGAAAAAAATGTAAGCAATAGGGCTCTTAACATGAGATTCCTTCTTTCGACCGCTTCATTATATCATAGCTGTCAAGGGCTGCTTGTCAATCAAAAAACGGTGATTCTTGAACCACCGTTTTGGTTTATAATCCACACTTTAATTGGGCATTGCAATTGGTACAGGTGTTGCAGCCGCCGATTTCTTCTACGATGCCTTCCAGACAGATCGGGCAGATATCGCCCACTTCCACTCCGATATTGCGGTCTTGCCGGTCTGCTCGAAGATCGGTTTTTTTCTCTTCTTCCTGAGTCTTTTTGACTTCAATTCCGAAATCTTCGGTGGACATTTGATCCCAGTTGTTTTCTTCGTCATTGCTAAGGGTCAGCACCTGGGAATCCCGCGAGCCATCGACATAGACGGTTCCGCCTTTGGCGCCGCCCTTATACAGCCGTTCATAAATTCGCTGAACCTGACGGACCGAGAAGCCGCGCGGTGCATTGACGGTCTTGGAGATGGAGGAATCGATCCATCGTTGGATCGCACATTGGGTATCGGCATGTTCCTCAGGGGTCAGCTCCATGGCACTGACAAAGAACTCCGGCAAGGTATCGCGGGTATATCCTGGATGCAGGGCAAGCCATTGATCCACGATGGCGGCATTGACTTCAATGAATTTTCCTAACCGTCCGGAACGGAAATAGCTGAAGCTGAAGTAAGGCTCCAGGCCGGTGGAAACCCCGACCATGGTTCCGGTCGATCCGGTCGGAGCAATGGTCAACAGATGTGAGTTGCGGATACCGTGCTCAAGCACGGCCTGACGGATCTCTTCCGGCATGGTTTTCATGTAACCGGATTGAATAAAGGCCTGACGATCACTGAGGTATGGGAACGAGCCTTTTTCTTCTGCCAGCTGGATAGAAGCACGATAAGCGCTTTCGGCAATCGTTTTGAATACCAGATCGATGGTTTCCAGCGATTCTTTGGAACCATAACGTTTTCCGGCCCAGATCAAAAGATCATGCAGTCCCATGACGCCTAAGCCGACCCGTCGTTCGCCCAACGCCTGATTGCGGTTGGCCTCTAAAAAGTACGGGGTATCATCGATGACGTTGTCTTGCATCCGAACGGTCAGGGCAACGGTTTTGGATAATTCGTCAAGCAGCAGCTTTCCGCTTTGTTTATCGACAAAATTGCTCAGGTTGACAGCCGCCAGATTGCAGACCGAATACGGAGCCAGCGGCTGTTCTCCGCATGGATTGGTGGCGACGACTTTTTGACCATAGGCCTTGGCGTTGGTCATGTCATTGGCGTTATCAATAAAGAAGATTCCTGGCTCAGCGCTGTAAGTGGCGCAGAAACAGATCAGATCCCAGATATCGCGCGCTTTGACCGTGCGATAAACCTTGATGCCGAATCCTTTGGCTTCCCATTCGCGGACATCCCCGACCTCATGCCAGTGGGCATCATATTCCGCTTTTTCTTCTTCGGTATAATTCTGCAGATCCGGAAAGCGCAGATCGAATTCCCCGTCTTCTTCCACTGCTTTCATGAATTCGCGGGTCAGCGTGACCGAGATGTTGGCACCGGAGAGAAAATCCGGGTTGTTGACTTCCAAGGACCCGCCGTCCATCAGGATCTGTCGGGCATGCTCCTGAACATCCTGCGGCATGGTGCGATTTTCGACGACAGCTTCCAGCATCTGCCGGTCGGCTCGGCTCAGCGGGGTGAATTTCAGTTTATTTTGAGCCAGTGTCCGCACGACTTCATCGTTGCTGTTTTCACTGAGCCATTTCAAGACACGTGGATTCTGCATCTTAGAGATGATGAATTCAACGATATCCGGATGCCAGTCGGCCAGCATGATCATTTGAGCTCCTCGCCGGCTGCCGCCCTGTTCTACCAGATTGGTCAGATTGGCAATGTCGTTGAGCCAGCTGACAGCCCCGCTGGATTTACCGCCGACGCCTTTGGCAGGAGCGGCTTTAGGGCGTAGGGTAGACCCGTTGGTTCCGACGCCGCCGCCGCGGCTCATGATTTCCATGACTTCCTTGCGATGATCGGCAATGCCTCCTCGGCTATCGCGGACAAAAGGCATGACAAAGCAATTAAAATAGGTTACCTGGGTTCCGCTTCCTGCACCATACAATACCCGTCCGGCAGGAATGACATTGAGCTTCTTTAATTGTTCGGCAAACAGCTTTCCATATTTTTCCTGTTTTTCAGGATCGGTCTCTGGCTTGGCCAAGGCCTTTCCAACCCGTTCGGCAATCTGTTCATAGAAGATTTCCAGGGGTTTATCGATTTCAGAAAAACGCCGTTTGACGATCCCGGTCAGCGCTTCCTGTTCGTTTTCAAGCGTACCGCGGAATTCTTCTTCGATTTCAATGGTGACCATCTCCTGATCCCGGTCGACCGACTGAACCCGTCCGATTCCGCGGGCTGGATATTTGGGATCCTCTTTGATGACGGTGATCACAATATCTCCGACGCCTAAGGAAACGAGTTCACGGTCTTTTTGAGCATACCGGTCGAGCATGACCAGTCGGGAGACTCCTTCATGGATCGTATGGAAATCTTCACGGATCGGCGTGATTAATGGAAAATACTGACGAATATCTTCGTTCAATTTTTGGATTGTTTCTTTGCTGTATGCCATAATTCATTTCCTCTCTTAATTCATGATGCACTATCGCTTTTATCATAGCATAAAAGTGACCAGATCTTTTTGAAAATTATTCGTTTGTTAAAATTTCGATGCTTTTTAAATAACACCAATCGGAAATTCGATTTAAAACAGCCATGTTTTCTTTACTGAGATCTGTTTTTTGATGAACGGCCCAGATCCGCCGTTCCACCTGCCGTACTTTGGTACGCAGTCGATTCCATTGGGCGGCTTTGACATTGCTGTAGGGATAGGTGAATTGAAACGGCGGAAGCGTTTGTTCCAAAGCTTCGATGGCGGCTTCTATATGAGCTAGAAACTGTGCGGGAAAAAGTGCGCGGTCGCCGTATCCGGCTAAGGTGGCACAAAGGGCACTCAAATATTCTACAACGGTTTCGAGCTCTTTTTTGTCTTCAGGAAACTGGGCAGCCAGCAAGATCATCTCGGCCATGCACTCATCTGTTGTTCCGATTGCTTCCAGAAGCGGATCCGCCTTTAACATTCTTTTTCCTTTGATATCGGTCATACCGGTATCGCCTTGCTTGGTTGCTGTTTTCATGGGAATCCCTCCTGGTCTCACTGTTCAGCATACAGCTGAAATGATTTTTTTTCAACCGGTAAATCCCGGTTGGCAGAATCAGGAAAAAGAAGAAGGGAGTTTTTGGACATACTATTGCTGCATACACTTTATAGAAGGAGGTTAGATACTCATGAGGTATCACTTCACAAGCCAGGCCCAGCTGGCTTTGAATAATGCCAAAAAGACAGCTCGGGCCTGTCAGAACAGCTACATTGGGACAGAACATCTGCTGCTGGGAATCTTGGAGGTACCGCATTCTCGATTGGCAGAAATTTTAAAAAAAGATCATGTGACCTATCAGAGCCTTTATGAAGAAATTGTGACCCTTTTTGGTTTCAGTAAAGAAACAGAGGGTCCGGCAGAATACACGTGTACCATGGAAGAAATTCTGCAGCAGTGTTTGATTCAATCTTATGAGAATGAACAGAAGCTGGTGGATCTGGATGGTTTATCGCTTTGCCTTTTGCGGGCAGAAAACAATGTTGCTAATGAATTGTTAAGGAGGAATGGAGTGGATATTGAAGCGGTGATGGAGGAATTGAAAACAGATCGGCTGGCTGTGCTGGATCAGTTTAAGGAACTACGCAACTTAAACGAAGCTCAGCGTAAAAATCCGACGCGGATCGTTCAGCGGGAACAGGAAATGAAAACGATGATGGATACACTTTGCCGAAAGATGAAGGCGAACCCACTGCTGATTGGGGAAGCGGGAGTGGGTAAAAGTGCTTTGGTAGAAGAGCTGGCACGCCGTATCCTTCAGCATGAAGTTCCGCGGGCCTTGGAAAACTGCGTCATTTATGAACTGAATTTGAATCATTTGGTGGCAGGCACCAAGTATCGCGGAGAATTTGAAGAAAAGATCCAGAAACTGCTGGATACGGTCAAACGATTTCCGCAGGTGATCCTGTTTATCGATGAGATCCATATGATGATCCATGCAGGAAAAGCCGAGGGATCCATCGATGTGGCTGGGGTCCTAAAACCTCTTCTGGCTCGCGGGGATCTTCGTTGTATCGGGGCAACGACGATTGATGAATACAACAGCGGCATTGAAAAGGATCGTGCGTTGAAACGCCGGTTTCAGGTGATCCGAATCGAGGAACCTTCTTTAGAAGATGTTCGGAAAATGCTGCTGTGCAAAAAGGAAGAATATGAAAATCATCATCAGGTCAGCTTTCCAGAGGCGCTGATTGAAGAGTGCCTGCATTTGTCGGCTCAGTATCTGCCGCAGCTGACTTTTCCAGATAAAGCCATCGATGTAATGGATCTTAGCTGTGTACAGGCGCGCCGCCAGGGAATAAAACAGGTGGATGAGGAGTGCTTGAAAAAAGCGATTGAAACGCTCAGTCAAATTCCTTTTTCTTTTGCGAAAAAGGCGGAAGAAAAGAACTCGTTGCTGGCTAAGGTGCTGCCGGAGACGGAGGTCAAACTTTTGCTGGATCGCTTGAAACGAATGGATCAGGGCCATCTTTCTGAGGGCCCGCGTGATGTTTGGTTGCTGAATGGTCCTCAGGAAGAGAGCAAGCGTCAGCTGGCCCAGACATTGGCAAAGCTGTTTTTAAACCAGGAAAAAGCACTGACGGTTTTGGACGGCCTGATGATGAGCGGCAGTACGCTAGTATATCTGGCTCAACAGCTGAAAAAGAATCCGTTTCAGATCCTCTATGTTGAGAATTATGATCAGATGTCTGGGGAAATGGAACATTGCTGGGATCAGATCATTCACCAGGGCCATCTTCAATTTCAGGAACAGACGCTGGATTTTTCATTCAGTCTGATCCTGCTGGATGTTCGTAAGGCCCAGCGTTCGGTCGGCTTTGTGCGGCGGCAGGAAAAAGATCCAGGAACGCTGTTTTCGCTGACGATGAAGGAAAAGGCAAAACGGATTTAATAAAAAAGAGCGTTGGCTCTTTTTTTGACATTGGGATCATGAGGAGTTTTAGCCAATCTGAGGAAGTTCATTAAAAGGGCCATGAAAAGCAGCTGGAAATCCACAGCGAAAGATGATACTCTTTTGTTGAGGTGAGCATCATGCATTATTCGGCATTGATTGTAGCAGCGGGCTCTGGAAGCCGGATGCAGTTAGGATACAACAAGGTTTTTTATCGGATGAAAGATGGAATGAGCGTGCTGGAAAAAACGGTTCGCTGTTTTGCCAATCAGCCGGATTGCGTTCAGGTCGTGATTGTCACTCAACCCCAAAATTTTGAGCTTTGTCAATTCAAGATCACCCAGCCGCTGATTTTGTGCGAGGGCGGAGCGACGCGTTCGCAAAGTGTGGTGAATGGGCTGAAAAAGGTGAGCGAATCGGTGGTTTTTGTCCATGATGGAGCGCGTCCTTATGTTTCTGCGGATTGTTTGAATCGCTTGGTGAAGCGGATGGAAACGGTGGATGCCTGTATTTTGGCCGTACCTTGCAAGGATACGATCAAGATTGCTGAAAACGGGAGAATTCAAGGAACTCCGGATCGGGCCACGCTGTTTCAGGCCCAGACGCCGCAGGCTTTTAAAACTGAAATTTTGAAACAGGCTTATCAACAAGCGGCATTGGATGGATCTTTGACAGATGATGCCAGCTGCGTCGAAAAATATGGAATGGTGCCGGTTTATCTTGAGGAAGGTGATTATGCCAATCTCAAGATCACGACGCCGGAGGATTTAAAAGACCATGACTGAGGGCAAGGATAACCTGTTGGTTGCGATCAAGGCAGGAGCAATCCGGCCGATGAGTTCTTATCACTTGTCAAAAGGAGAGCTGGGATTTGGCTGGATTCATCATGCGGAGCTGGAAGCGCTGCTTCAAGCTATTCCGCTGAGCGATGAGGTACGAACTGCTTTGCGGCCTTCATCAGGCTTGCGGAATACGATGCTTTCCTTTCGTGAGCTGGCTTATTGTGTGACGGATCTGATGGATCCCAAAGAGCCGTTTAAGGAACATGACCGGCTGGGGCTTTTGCTTCTTCCAGATGGTTTTTTGATTCTTTGCTTACGGGATCGGGATGGAAGTACACGTGATTTAACGGCGGCGATCATTGATCGGATTCCGTTGGTGCAAATGAGCCGGGTTCGTTTGGTGCTGACGTTTTTTGAAGAGGTGCTGCGCCAAGATGAAACGGTTCGTGAAGAACTGGAAAATCAGCTGGAACGGCTGGAGAAGGAGGTCCATGAGCAGGCCAAGAAGGTGAATCAGCACCGTTTTTTGCTTCTTTCCCGGAGGCTGCGTCAGACGCAGCGCTGTTATCGTCATCTTCTGGATATTTTCCAGCAGCTGATGATGGAACAGAATGATGAAATTACGAAGAGTGAGGAAACATTGAGGCAGCTGCTGGAGGAACGCTTACGAAGAGACACAGAGGAAATCGGTGAATTGGCAGGAAATCTGGGGGAGATCGAAGCGTATCATCAGGGCCTGCAGGATCTGGAATTGAATCGCTCGATGCAGAAGCTGACCCTGGTGACGACGGTTTGTCTTCCGCTGTCGCTGATTGCTGCCTGGTATGGGATGAATTTTACGGCTATGCCGGAGCTGAGTTGGCAATGGGGCTATCTTTATGTAATGCTGCTGAGCGCAGCTGTGGTAGGACTCGTCTGTTTTTTCCTGTTTCATCGGCGCTGATGAAACACGGATCAAACCGTGAAAAAGAAGGAGGGGTTCATGATGTTTGATGCAATGACCTTGGGGGAAGCGATTTTACGGTTTTCTCCATCGGATCAAAAACGCCTGGTGGAAAGCGAATGGTTTCATCTGACCTTAGGCGGAGCCGAATTGAATGTCGCTGCTGGGATGGCACAGCTGGGAATGAAGACCGCATTTTTGACAAAGCTCCCGGATTCTGCAATCGGGGAGGCTGTGCGAAGAAGGCTTCGAATGGTGAATGTGTCGGATGAATTTGTGGCAAAAGATCTGCATGAAGAAGCAAGAATGCCGCTTTATTATTATGAACCGGGATCATCTCCACGAAAGCCGATGGTCCTTTATGATCGTAAGAATTCCAGCTTTACCCATTGCTGTATGGAAGATTTTGATTCTGCATTAAAAGCAGGCTGCCGGCTGTTTCATACCAGCGGGATCAGTCTCGCCTTGCATCAGCAATGCTGCACCACGGCTGTTTCTTTGATTGAAGCAATCAAGAAGCAAGGAACCTTGATCTCATTTGATGTGAATTATCGGGCTGCATTGTGGGACGAAGAAACAGCGCGGACCCAGATTGAACAGGTGCTTTCACTGACAGATCTTTTGTTTATATCAGAAGAGAGCTGCCGAAGAATGTTTCAAAAAACGGGGCCGCTTCAAAAAATCCTGCGCGATTTTGCAGGAACGTATGACTTGCGCTATGTGGCAAGTACCCAGCGGAAAATCATCAGTCCGCTGCAACATGAATTTTCAGCCCTGCTTTATGATGCTCAGCGGGATTGTTTTGTAACAGAAGCACCTTATCAAATCGACGTGATTGATCGCATTGGTTCTGGAGACGCCTTTGTGGCTGGAGTATTAAGCGCTTTTTTACAAGGCAGACCAGCAGAAGAAATGGTTGGCTGGGGCAATGCGATGGCGGCGATCCAATGCACGGTGGCCGCAGATCTGCCAGTTACATCGGTCCAAGAGCTTCATAAGGTAATCCAGCAGCATGCTGGACTGATACCTGGTGATGAAATGGTCCGCTAGGCAGACAACGCCTAGAAGGTCTATTGAAAATACAGGTCATCGCGTCGTATAGGGCGAGCTTGGCGTTGCTTTTTGGTTTTTATACGGATCCTGGAAATAAGTTTGTTTGAGTAAAAATTACGGTTTATTTTAAAGATAAAGGAAAACAGGCTGTTGGAAGTGAGCTTTTTAGGAATTGCTTCCAATTGCCTGTTTTTTCTGATTTCTGTATATCTTTCCTGCGGGTAGATCTTTATTATTTTTTGTGGCGGGAAAATTATGAACTCAGTAACGGGCAGAATGAAAAAGAATCCTGGTTTTGCTGGATCTGTTTTAATAAAAAAGATGATGGGACTTAAATTTTAAAAGGAAGGTCTGGATGGGAAGCGTATATCTTAAGCAGGAGGGAGGTTTATGCGATGTCCGCGCTGTTTGAATGAGGATCTGTCTTTGTTTGCCAAAGGAAGCCGCGGCTGGTATTGCCGGGCCTGTATTGGATTTCACCGGCAGCTTCTGTATGAGGAGCAACAAGTGCTGCCGCCGCCAGCGAAGGTCGAAACGCCGCTTTCTCTGGATTTTGAACTGACAGAGGCGCAGAAAGAAATCAGCCGTCAATTAAAGGAGGCAGTCATAAAGCAGGATGTACTGCTTTATGCGGTATGCGGGGCGGGAAAGACGGAGATGCTGCTGGAAATGCTTCAGGATTGTTTTGTGCGGCGCAAACGGGTAGCGATTGCGATTGCCCGGCGGCAGGTGGTCCTGGAGTTGGCGCAGCGGCTTCAGCGTTATTTCCCCTTGGCTAAGATCCGGCCGGTCTGCCAAGGATATACCAAGGAAACGGAGGCCGATCTGATTGTTTGTACGACGCATCAGCTGTATCGTTTTTATCAGGCTTTTGATGTTTTGGTGCTGGATGAACCGGATGCTTTTCCATTTAAGGGAAATCCAGTATTAGCAGGGATTGCGGAAACAAGCTGCCGTGGTCATCGGGTCTATTTGACGGCAACGCCGGATCAGACACTGGAAAGGGCTGTTGCTCAAAACAAGATGCGTCAGCTTTCCCTGATGCAGCGCCCCCATGGCTATCCGCTGCCATTGCCGCGTTGTTTTTACGGGCCGGATGGACTGGCGCTGGCTTTTTTGGCTGGCTGGCTTTACATCAAAAACCGACAGCACCGGCAGGCCTTGATTTTTGTGCCGACGATTCGCTGGGCCCGGGGACTGGCGCGCTGCTTTAGCTTCTTCTTTTCGGTATCCTGCTGCACCTCCAAGACGGTTGATCCGGATTCAATCATTGCGTCCTTTCATCAGCGGCAGACTCGTTTCTGTTTCTGCACAACTATTCTAGAACGTGGGGTGACCTTCAGTGGGATAGATGTGGCGGTGCTGCGAGCCGATCACGGGGTGTTTGATGAGGCGGCGCTGATCCAGATCGCTGGCCGGGCAGGGCGAAGAAAAGAAGCGCCGACCGGGGAGGTGCGATTTTATGCAAGAAGAAAAAAAAGAACGATCGAACGTTGTCTTGAACGGATCAAAGCGGCCAATCAGACGCTGCCTGTTTTGTCAGCGACCACGAAAGGAAACGGATCCGTTGCTGATGGAGCTGTTTGGAAGCGATCCGCTTTGTCCCAAGTGCCGCGGGCAGCTCAGACCGTTGTTTCGCAAGATCGAGCTTCAAGGACTGAGCGTGATGGGACTGTATGAATATGAGGATTCCTTTGCACAGATGCTGCTTCAATACAAGGATGGTTTTGATGAGGCCCTGGCTCCGGTATTTCTTTTTCCCTATCGACGGCGCTTGCGGCTGCAATTTCGAAACAGTCTTCTGCTTTGTGCGCCCTCCTCAAGATCGATCCTGCAGAAGCGCGGTTTTTTTCCGGTGAAGCAGCTTTTTGCACCGCTGGGCCTTCCAATGGAGGCATGCTTTGATAAGCAGGATGAGCAACGGCAGCGTTTTTTGAACCCGGCGGCTAGAAAACAGCTGCAGATCAAACTGCTTTATCCGCTTCCCAAACAGGCCCGGCTGGTTTTGATTGATGATGTTGTAACGACGGGAAGCACGCTATTGGCTATGCAGGCACAGCTGGACAGACCGGCTGAGGCGCTGGTCCTGGCGATTCATCCGCTGCTTCTAGCCAGAAAAAACGACCGTTTTCGACAAGGTTGGAAGACTATACTGAAAAAGAAGTGAAAGGAGGACCCATCATGAAAGGGAAAGTTAAATGGTTCAATGCCGAAAAAGGCTTTGGATTCATTAGTCAGCCCGATGGTAAGGATGTATTTGTTCATTATTCCCATATTGAGGAAGAAGGATACAAATCGCTGGAAGAAGGACAAGCGGTGGAATTTGACGTGGTTGAAGATACAAAAGGCCTGCAAGCTCGCCATGTCGTAAAAATTGCCTGAGCAAAGGATGCTGATCTCAAAATGCCGGAAAGCCGGCATTTTTTTCAGCTTTTGAATCGATTGATTCAGCGGCACTTTTCTGATACACTGGAAGCGGTCTTTGAGAACGGAAAAGAAAACACATTTCATACACAAATTCGTGGTATAATACCATGGTTATTGGAGGTTTTTATGGCAAACGTACTGGATCGACTGTTTAATGTTGATAAAAAAAGGATGGCGGAGCTGGAAAAAAAGGCAAAACCAGTAGAAAAATATGCGGAAACGATGGCTCAGCTTAGCGATGAACAGCTAAAAGCTAAGACGCAGGAGTTTCGCAATCGGCTGGCAAAGGGAGAAACGCTGGATGATCTGCTTCCAGAGGCTTTTGCGACCGCGCGTGAAGCGGCCAAACGAGTGATTGGAGAATATCCGTATCCGGTTCAAATTCTGGGCGGCATTGCAATGCATAATGGAGATATCGCAGAGATGAAAACCGGTGAAGGAAAAACACTGACTTCTGTGCTGCCGGTGTATCTGAACGCTTTGGAAGGCAAAGGCGTGCATGTGGTGACGGTCAATGAATATCTGGCGGAGCGGGATGCCAACTGGATGGGGCAGATCCATCGTTTTCTGGGTTTGACCGTAGGATTGAATTTAAGACAGCTGACTCCTGCTCAAAAAAGGGCTGCCTATCAATGTGATATTACCTATACGACCAATGCTGAGGTCGGCTTCGATTATTTGCGGGATAATATGGTGACACGAGTTCAGGATCGTGTTTTGCGGCCGCTTCATTTTGCTTTGGTCGATGAGGTGGACAGCATCTTGATTGATGAATCCAGAACTCCTTTGATTATTTCTGGTGGGCAGAAGCAGACGGCAAATTTATATATCCAAGCAGACAAGTTCGTGAAATCCCTGAAGGAAGAACAGGATTATACGATCGATGTCAAGGGCAAGACGGTCCAGCTGACCGAAGCCGGTGTGGCAAAAGCGGAAAAAGCTTTTAAATTGAAAAATTTGTATGATCTGGAGCACACGCAGCTGGTGCATCACTTGTCCCAGGCGCTTCGGGCGAATTACATCATGCATCGTGATGTGGAGTATGTGGTGGATGATGGCGAGATTGTCATTGTCGATCAGTTTACCGGACGGCTGATGAAGGGCCGGGCTTATTCGGATGGATTGCATCAGGCGATCGAAGCCAAAGAAGGTGTGCAGATCAAGCAGGAAACAGCGACGCTGGCCACCATCACCTATCAGAACTTTTTCAGGCTGTATGATAAGCTGGCGGGGATGACCGGTACGGCAAAGACCGAGGAAGAAGAATTCATCAGTATTTACAACATGCGGGTCATCGAAATACCGACCAACCGTCCGATCGCTCGAATTGATTATCCGGATGCGATTTATGGTACGAAAAAGGCCAAATACGAGGCTTTGGTCAATGAAGTGATGGCTTGTCATGAAAAAGGTCAGCCGGTGCTGGTGGGAACCATTGCCGTTGAAACTTCTGAATTGATCAGTGATATGCTGAAAAAACGAAAGATCCGCCATGAAGTGCTGAATGCGAAGAATCATCTGCGTGAAGCGGAGATTATTAAAAATGCCGGACAGAAAGGAGCGGTCACGATCGCAACCAACATGGCCGGGCGCGGAACGGATATTAAGCTTGGTGAAGGAGTCCGGGAGCTGGGCGGACTGGCCGTACTTGGATCGGAACGGCATGAATCCCGCCGTATCGATAATCAGCTGCGTGGCCGCTCTGGCCGTCAGGGCGATCCGGGTTATTCGCGATTCTATGTTTCGGTTCAGGATGAGCTGATGGTTCGCTTTGGATCGGAACGAATGGAAGGAATTTTCTCTCAGTTGGGAGATGTTCCAATCGAGTCCAAGATGGTTTCCAAATCGATTGGCAGTGCCCAGAAACGAGTAGAGGGAAATAATTTCGACGTGCGGAAAACCCTGCTGGAGTATGATGATGTTCTGCGTCAGCAGCGGGAGATTATTTATGAACAGCGAAATTACATCCTGGAGAATGAGGATGTGCATAAAATTGTGGAAGATATGTTCCGGCGGGTTATTTCCAACACGATTGCCAGCTATGTCGAACACGGCAAAAAAGAAGAAGTGCTGGACGTGGATGGCTGTCTGGAAGGGCTGAATAAGATGGGCTTTAAAGAAGCGTTAAAAAAAGAGGATCTGGTGGATAAGCCCATATCAGAAGTAGAGGAGCTGTGCTTTACGGCGGCATGGCAGTCCTATGAGGATAAGATCGCTCAGGTCAAACAGCAGATTTTGCCGATTGAAAAGACGATGGTGCTGAAGGTAATTGACCGGGCCTGGGTGAACCATATTGATACGATGGATAAGCTGCGTAATGGCATTCATCTGCGGGCATATGCACAGGGCAATCCGCTGCAGGCATATGTTCAGGAGGGATATGAGCTGTTTGAGGATATGATGGCGCGTATTTCCCAGGAAATTGTCAATTTCTGTCTGAATGTAAGAATTGTGATTGAGGAGAGAAAACGCTAATGGAAATGTATGAAATCAGACAAGGCCTAACTGGATTCAGCGAGAAGCTTCTGCAGTTAGGCGACTCTCTTTGACACGGCAAAGAAAAGCAAGCTGATCGAAGAGAATGAAGCAAAAATGAGTGAAGAGGGCTTTTGGAATGATCCGAAAAAAGCGCAGGCGCTGATTCAATCGACCAATGCCTTAAAGGAAACCTTGAATTTGTATAATCAGATTCAAGACCGGCTGACTTCGTTGGAAGAAACGCTGGAGGAATTAAAGAGCAATTTTGATGAGGAACTGTTTTCACTGGTGGAAGAAGAATATTTGGAAGTCAGTGAGCAGTTTGAAAAATTTGAGATTCGTGTGCTGCTTTCGCATCCTTATGATAACAATAACGCGATTCTGGAACTGCATCCTGGAGCAGGCGGAACAGAATCCCAGGATTGGGCCAGCATGCTTTATCGGATGTATTGCCGATGGGCAGAGGACAAGGGATTTAAAGTGACGGTTCTGGATTATCTGGACGGAGAGGAAGCTGGATTGAAGTCCTGCAGCATCCTGATCGAGGGACCGATGGCTTTTGGCTATTTGAAAGCGGAACGCGGAGTTCATCGGTTGGTGCGGATCTCACCGTTTGATGCCTCCGGACGAAGGCATACCAGCTTTGCCTCGGTGGATGTGATGCCGCAGTTCAATGATGAAATTGAAATCGTGATCGAAGAGAAGGATTTGATCGTGGATACGATGCGGGCTTCTGGAGCCGGAGGCCAGCATATCAATAAAACCGATTCGGCGGTTCGTATGACCCATATTCCAACTGGGATCGTGGTCAGCTGTCAGACAGAGCGAAGCCAGATCCAGAACCGGGAACGCTGCTTGAACATGCTGAAGTCCAAGCTGTATCAGCGAATGATTGAGGAGCAGGAAGCTAAATTGGCAGAAATTCGCGGTGAAGTAAAGGCCAATGAATGGGGCAGTCAGATTCGATCGTATGTATTCTGTCCCTATACTTTGGTGAAAGATCATCGGACCAATTATGAAGAGGGAAATGTGAACGCAGTCATGGATGGAAATCTGGACGGGTTTATTTTCAGCTATCTGAAAAGCTGCATTCGTTAAGACTCCAGAACGGAGTCTTTTTTCTTGAGCGGGACGCTTTAAGAAGTGATATAATAAAAATGCCTAAGAAAGGAGCAAGTAAAGTGGAATATGGTGAGCAGGCCAGAAGGATTCTGATCGAATTGCATCAGCAGGTGCCGCTGGAACAAATGGCAGGACTAATTCAGCATGGAACGACATCGACTTATCAGCATTGTTTGAACGTGGTGCTGCTGAGCGTTCTTTTAGCGGAGCGCTTTTCGATCGCGGTGGATCTTCCGACGCTGGTACAGGGAGCCATGCTGCATGACTTTTATTGCTACGATTGGCATCAGCCTTCGCCGGATCATCGCTGGCACGGTTTTTGTCACCCGCGGCTGGCTTTGTGCCAGGCGCTTCGCTATCTTGATCTGGAAGAGAATTGCCGCGGAGTAATCTTATCTCATATGTGGCCACTGACTTTGTTTCATTATCCTCGCAGCCGGGAAGCCTGGCTGGTTTGTCTTGCCGATAAATACTGTGCGCTGGCAGAGAGCATGAAATTGGATGACTGGCTTCGACGTGAAACCCAGGAGTTTGGGTTTTCCGCACTTTCGATTTTAAGAAAACAGGCGTAGGACGCTTTCATGAACAGGTGGACAAGAAAAATCAATAAGAGGAAAAGATTGCTGAGGACGGTCTGAATTTTAAAGTTTAGATCTGCCGAAGACAAATTTCAGGGAATAGATCGGACCCTTGTCAGATGATTTTGGCATCTGACTTTTTTTAATCTTGCTGAAGGAAAAAGATTTTGCTCATTTAGAGGATTGTCAAGCGGCGTTTGCTGGGCTAAACTAAGGGAAAGAAACAACGGGAAATTGGATAGAAGGAGAACGAAGATGGAACAGGAAATGAGAATTGAAAAAGATTCACTGGGGGAAGTACAGGTTCCTGTCAAAGCGCTTTATGGCGCACAGACGCAGCGCAGCCGGATGAATTTTCAGATTACCGGAAGAACGATGCATCCGATGATGATCCGCTCGATCGGATTGGTGAAAAAAGCCAGTGCTTTATGCAATAATCGCTGTGGATTCATTGATGATGAACGGCTGGGATTTATTCTGCAGGCCTGTGATGAAGTGATTGAAGGAAAATTGAATGAATGGTTTGTAACGGACTGCATTCAGGGCGGTGCAGGCACTTCATTCAACATGAATGCCAATGAGGTGATTGCCAATCGTGCAGCGCAGCTGGCAGGAAAGCCGATCGGGGTGTATGATTACATTCACCCTAACGATCATATCAATTTTGGTCAGTCCACCAATGACGTGTTTCCGACTTCGGCCCGACTGGCTTGTCTTTCACTGGTAGATGGTCTTTTAAAAGAGCTGGAAGAGCTGCAGAAGTCGCTGAATCGAAAGGGTCAGGAATTTGATGATGTGATCAAGATGGGAAGAACGCACCTGCAGGATGCGGTACCGATTCGTTTGGGACAGGAATTCCATGCTTATGGAACTTCCTTGGGACGGGATATCAAACGGATCAAGCTGGCCTTTCATGATCTTCAAGCAGTCAACATGGGAGCAACGGCCGTTGGTACTGGAATGAATGCGGATGAACAATATAAAAAGATCATTGTGCCAACCTTGAGTGAGTTGAGCGGATATAAATTGACCAGTGCCAAAGACTTGGTTGATGGAACACGGAATTGCGATACGCTGGTTTGGGCCAGCGGAGCGTTAAAGACTTTTGCGGTCAATCTTTCCAAGATGTGCAATGATTTGCGTTTAATGGCTTCCGGTCCAAAAGCCGGATTAGCTGAAATCAAATTGCCGGAAAGACAGCCTGGCAGCAGCATCATGCCGGGAAAGGTCAATCCGGTGATCGCGGAGGTGTGCAATCAGGTTTGCTTCAACGTGTTTGGCAATGATTTGGCGATTACCAAAGCGGCCGAAGCCGGACAGCTGGAGCTGAATGTGTTTGAACCGGTACTGTTTAAGAATCTGTTTGAATCGATCGAGATTTTGGCCAATGGCTGCCGGACGCTGCGGAACAATGCGATTGACGGGATCAAGGCCAATCGAGAGAATTGTCTGTTCTTTGTTGAACGCTCAGTAGCTCCGATCACTGCGTTTGCACCGCATATCGGCTATGCCAATGCCAGCCGGATTGCCAAGCAGGCTCTGATTGAAAACCGGACGCTGCGAGAAATCTTGTTGGAAAGCGGGTTGATTACCGAGCATGACCTGGAGATTATCATGAACGTGCATGAGATGACCAAGCCGGGAATTCCGGGACGAAAAAAACTGGCAAAGAAAAAGGAAAAACAGACAGCATAAAACGAGGTGAAAGCATGCAGGAAGAGAAAAAGAAAAAGATCCGTGAGGCAATGGCAAACGGTCTGGCGAAAGCGACCGGCTGTACTGAGCCGGCGGCTTTAGCGTATGCCGGAGCACTGGCACGAAGTCTGACCCATGGCGAGATCCAAAAAATCGAGATCGTGGCCAGTTCCAATGTGATCAAAAATGCATTCGTCGTAGGAATCCCAGGCACGGATGCAACCGGGATTCAACAGGCTGTCGCTTTGGGAGCGGCCATCAATCAGCCTGATAGTCAGCTGAATATTTTCGGGGTGATGACCCCTGAGCAGGCAGAAGAGGGAAAGGCATTGGTTCAGGCGGGGAAAGTAAGCTTATCTCCTTCGGATTCGGGATTGAAGCTGCATATCCTGGTGAGCGTGCAGACCGAACAGGATACGGCTTCGGTGGAAAT
>CALVGQ010000028.1 GCA_944327135.1 uncultured Erysipelotrichaceae bacterium
GGCAGTCCGGAACGCACAGCCGGCCAAAGAGGCAATTGCGGTAGTTGGTGCATTCAAGAGGCAGCTTGCACTTATGGGTGAGCTTGCGATGGAGCTTGATTTCTTTACCGATGGTCAAAGCGATAGCAGACTGGGTAGAGCCGTTGGAAATACCAGTAAGGATGATACGGCGTTCCTCCAGAGTGAGATGGGAAAAAGAATTGGAATGTTCCATAAGAAATACCAGCCTTTCCGGCAGCAGTCAGATAAGAAAAGAGAAAGACTAAAATCTACTCCTCACTATTTGAAATGGAAATAAACTTTTCACTTCACATAACAAACAAGCATTAGTTATTCCATGTATTCACACTTGACACATATGGTCTATGGTTGTAAACTGTATGTAGTACAATTGTAGACTGGAGGAATATTATGTTAAGTGAAGCAGAATATCAACTAGCTCAAATCATATGGAATGCAAAAGAAATATCTTCCAAAGATCTAGTATCGATAGCTAATCAAAACTATCAATGGAAAAAATCAACAACTTATACTTTATTGAAACGAATGATCGATAAAAACCTAGCAACTAATAACAACAGGACCATTGCGATGCTTGTAAGCAAGCAGTATGTAGATCAAAAAAGGACCGAAGATCTTCTAGAAAAATCCTTCGATCGCTCTTTACCTAAGCTTATTTCCACCTACTATCAAGGCCAATCAATAACCAAAGAGGAAGCAGATGCCATTTTAAATTTGATAAAGCAATTTGAAAATGAGATCGATCACTGAACTTTTTTCCTACGTGTTATCGCTAAGTAGCGATACGTGTTTGATCTTGGCAATCTTCTTATGTTTTCATAAGATATTTTCAAGATTACCTCGTAAGGTTTTCCTTCCTTTCTGGCTTTTGCTTGCTTATAAACTACTATTTTCTTTTCAATTTACCATAACCATCCAAAAAGAATTATTACCTATTAGCAAAGATCTTCAACAACTAACATTAGCTATCGTTGAAGGTGTTGCAGAACCAAAAACATTCTCACTTGTTACCATTCTAGCTACCATATGGTTTATTTGCGTAGGGCTTTTTTGGATAGTTGCTATATATAAATATCAAAGATTTGATAAAAGAATTGCTGATTACCCTAATTTAAGAAATAATATCTATTTAACTATCGACCATAACACGGCATTTGCTACCGGTTTATTTAAACCAAGGATCTATCTTCCTATAACTGATGCTCAAAGTCAGGACTACATGCTACAACATGAATTGATGCACATCAAAAATCACGACAATTGGTGGCGCTTACTATCCTTATTCATTCTAAGCATCCATTTTTTTAATCCTTTGGTAATCATAGCTTATCGTATATTTATCAAAGATCTTGAAATGAATTGTGATGAGCAACTGCTGCAAAATGCCAGCTCCTCTCACGTTGTCCAATATTGTCATTTGTTGGTAAGATGCGCGCAATCCTTAGATCAATGGCATCCATTATGCTTTACTCGTAACCATAAGGAGGTATATGATCGCGTGAAAAATATTACGACAAAAAAATACTCTAAAACTTTAACTATCATCATCACCATCACTATAGCTTTATGTTTAAGCATCTTTTTATTCCAATTCAAACAAGAAACTAGCGCTTCAAGCGCTGCTCCAGGTACTACATCACCTGCAATTTTGAAAACAACCATTTCATCCACCGATAAAACGGACACCCAAGATAAAGCCGATGAGCCTACAACCACTACTTTTTATGCACCGGTGGAAAATCTTGAGATCACTTGTGGTTATTATTGTTATACCGGACATCTTGCTGAGGATCTTATCAACAGCCAAGATAAGCAAGGTGCAGTCTATGCCAGTGCTCAAGGTAAAATTGTGATTGTTGATAAAACGTCTGAAGAAGGCAACTATGTCATTATCGATCACGGTAATGATTTCTATTCTTTATACGCTAACTTAGGTGAAGTTAGCGTTCAAAAAAATGATGAAGTTAATGCCAAACAAGAAATTGCCAAATTAGGAGTAAGCGGCATGTCAACTGGTCCACATGTACATTTTGCCATCAAACAAATCAAAGATGTTGATCCAAGTGAGCTCTTAGATCATTTTAACAACGAATATCCTGATGATGTCATTTACAAGATTGATGACCTTGATATATAACAATAACAAAAACGCAGTTTAGCTGCGTTTTTTAATTATACTAAATTTAATATTCTAAGAAACCAAGTATGCATAGGATAAATTACATAAAAAGCCTACTTCCCAATCACGCTATTTTTACCTTTTGGACCATCTATTTTTTACAGCCCCTTTTTTCTTTGAATCATTTCAATCGCGACTTTGAACACATAGAACCGGCATGGTACAGCTTACCCGTCCAGTCTTTGAAAGCAGAACATTGCTTAGTCCTAAAGAATTTAGCGGATGAAGCCAATATTCTTTCAAAGGATATTCCATTCCCTCCAAAGTAATCAATCCTTCTTCTAGGGAAAAAAAGGAGATATACGGATAATCCTCTTTAACAACTTCATGACTTCCTGGTTTTAAGATTCGCAGACGATTTTTCTCATCCTCCCAAACCAATTCCGGAAACCGCCGAAGCAGCTGCAAATTTGCCCAAGTATGATCGAACCGACCAGAAAGTCCTCCCAAAACGATAATTTTCTGATAATCCAATTGCTTGATTAGCGTCAACGCTTCTGCTGTGTCGCTTTGATCTTTATGACAGTTCAAACGAATCAAGATTTCTGCCGCTTTCTCGATCTGAGAACGTTCTTCCTCAGAAACCGAATCAAAATCTCCGACCGCTCCTTTTAATGGCAATCCAGCCTCTATAATCAGCAGTGCTCCGCGATCAGCTCCGAAATAATCCCAATCTGGATGCGGATGAATGACTGCATTTTTCAGCACAAGAGCCGCCGTTTTCATAGCAGGCTAGCAACTCCCTCAATCAGATCCTGTTTAAAGATATAGCTGCCCGCAACCAGCACATCTGCTCCTGCCTTGACACATTGATGCCCCGTCTTCTGATTGATTCCGCCATCCACTTCAATCAAAAATTCCAATCCCTGTTTCTGGCGTTCTTCTTTGAGCCGTTCAATTTTTTCTAAGGCACCTGGATCAAACTGCTGGCCGCCAAAGCCCGGCTCCACTGACATAACCAGTACCAAATCAAATTCTTTCAAAATTGAAAACAAAACATCCGGCGAAGTTTTCGGTTTGATGGAAATCCCAGCTTTTTTCCCCGCAGCTCGAATCTTTTGAGCTAGTTCAATCGCCATTTGTAAAGAAATCGCTTCATAGTGAAAGGTATAGATATCTGCTCCAGCATTCAAAAAAACGTCTGCATAACGAAGCGGATCTTCGATCATGACATGAACATCCATAAGCAAAGAACAAGACCGGCGCATCGCTTTTAAAATATCCGGGCCAAAAGTCAGATTGGGAACAAAATGTCCATCCATCACATCAAAATGCATCCATTTCGCAGCGGATCTTTCCAAATCCGCTATCTGACTGCGAGTATCACTAAAATCCATGGAAAGAATAGAGGGGGCTATGATCGTCATCAATATCGCTCCTTTCGATTTTTAATAAGCCGATAGACTTCAAGATAATGTTCATATCGAATTGAAGAGATGCTGCCATTGCGAACTGCCTGTTTCACTGCACAACCCGGTTCATCCGCATGAAAACAATTGCGAAAGCGGCATTGTCCCAGATAAGGCCGAAATTCCTGAACGGACCAAGCCAGTTCTTCAGCACTGAGAAAAGAAAAATCCAGTGAAGAAAATCCTGGAGTATCCGCAACCCATCCGCCGGCAACCGGATGCAGTTCAGTATGACGAGTCGTGTGTTTGCCACGGCCCAATGCTTTGGAAATCTGCTGCGTTGCCAGCTGAAAATCTGGATTCAGACGATTCAGCAACGTCGACTTGCCCACTCCGCTTTGTCCAGTCAAAACGGTCACCTTATCTTTCAATAATCCTGCCAGTTCTTCATCCAGCGCATCCTTGCGGCACAGCACAACCGTGTAGCCGCTGCGGCGATAATCAGCAATCAGCTCATACAGCGGATCTCCATCACAAACCAGATCCATCTTAGTAAGAATTAAAACCGGAGAAATTTCCGCATGCTGAATCAAAAACAACAGACGATCTACAAGCTGAGAAGAAAAATCCGGTTCCTTGGCCGACATGACCACCAGCGCCTGATCAACATTCGCAATTGCTGGCCGGATCAGCTCATTTTGACGCGGAAGGATCTGCTGAATTCCAAACTGGTCATGCAATTTTTCTGCTAGTACCCGATCCCCGACAACAGGTTGTCCCTGCAATCGAATTTTTCCCATTGCAACGCAATTGACTATCGTTTGATTCTCAAAAAGCACAGTATACTGATTGGATACGATCTTAATGATTCTCCCCTGCATGATTCCTCCTCAATAATAATAGGTCAGTGTGATGTAATTATCTTCTTCCTGTGTATACCAGGTCCCTACTGAGGGCTGACAACGGATCACTACACCGCTCAAAGCGGTTTCTACAGTCCCGTTGTTCTCTGGTTTTTCTTCACCTTCCAGCATGATCGAGGCCCCCAAAGATTCCAAATAATTCTTGGCATCATCAATATTCATTCCAAGGATCGACTGTGGAATTTGAAAATTCGGGTAGGCTGCCACCACAAAACGAACCTCTTGACTGCTTCGCGGACTGAATTTATCCCCTGGAAGCAATAGTTCTTGCCTCAGGATCGTTCCTGGAATCTGCCCGGAATTGTCTTCCTGAACCGTAGAAACACGAACATTGGAGTACTGATTTTGAACTGCTTCTGTCGCCTCTTTGACATTTTTCCCGGTATAATCCTCCATCACCAACCACGTGCCAGAACTGACCGTAATTTTCAGCTGGGTTCCTTTTTCCACCTCACTGCCTTCCGAAGGAGAAACGGCAATGATTTTTCCTTCTTCTACTGAGTCAGTATATTCATAAGAAATATTAGAGGTATTAATCGAAAGTCCGCTATCCGCTAAAATTTCCGTACATTCATTGACCGTATAACCAGTACAAACCGGAACCGTCACTGTCCGGTGTCGTGATAAAAAAGACGAACTGAGAATCAAAATCCAAACTAACCCAAAAATTCCTAAAAATGCCATCGCCGCCCAGAGAAAAAGGGCATATCCATTTTTCCTCTTCTTCTTATTTGAAGAAGAGCTTTTCTTTTTTCTTCCTGCGGCAGGCAGTGCCGGTTCAGCTTTTTTTACCTGATCGATCAACTTCGTCTGTCGCGTCAGCGATTCATTTTGCTCCTCAAAATTCAGCTTTGGCTCATTCATCCGTCGCGGATCCAGACAGGTATACAAATCATTCAGCATTTCCTGAGCCGTGGCATACCGAAATTCCTTGCGTTTTACCGTAGCACGCAGGATAATATTTTCCACTGATTGAGGAATCGAAGGATTGATCGATCGAATCGAAGGAATTTCATCCCGCATATGACGAAGGGCAATCTGGACCGGTGTTTCTCCATGGAAAGGAACCTCTCCGCTCAACAGTTCAAAGAAAACAATTCCCAAAGAGTAAATATCGCTCTGATAAGTCGCATTTTCTCCACGAGCCAGCTCTGGTGCCAGATAATGTACCGACCCCATCACCGAATCAGACTGAGTCAGCTGCATCGCATCATGAGCCAAGGCAATTCCAAAATCCACCATCTTAATTGAGCCATCATCCTTTACCAAAACGTTCTGCGGTTTGATATCCCGATGAATGATTCCCTTTTTATGCGCTTCACAAGTTGCACTGACCAATTGTTTCATGATGTCCACTGCTTCCTGCAAAAGCAAAGCCCCTCGCTGATGGATCAGCTGCTTCAGCGTTTTTCCACGAATATACTCCATGACGATATAGTGCTGCCCCTGATCTTCTCCAACATCATAAATTTCAACGATATTTGGATGTATCAAAGCACAAGAAGCCTGGGCTTCCCGCTGAAAACGCAGCAGAGCAATTGGATCACTGCACAATTCTCCACGCAGTACCTTGACGGCGACCTCACGATTTAACAAGGTATCCAAAGCCACATAAACATCAGCCATTCCACCTTGGCCAATATGTTTTACGACCATGTATCGCTGAGCAATCATTTTTTCCATACGCGATCCTTCTCCTCCATCTGAACCAATACGACTGTCACATTATCATATCCGCCGGCTTCCATCGCAGCCTGCATCAATTTTCGGTTTTTCGTCTGCAGGGATAGACGAGGCTGCTTAAGAATGGACTCGATTACTTCTTCCTTTACATAGCCATGCAAGCCATCGGAGCAAAGCAGAAAGAGATCCACTGAATCTTTGATTCGAAAAACATCCGCTTTGATGTTGTTCCAAACCCCTAAAGCGTTGGTCAGGTAATTTTTCTGCTTATTGCGCTGTGCTTCTTCAATTGAAACTTCTCCGCTGCGAATCAGATCATTCAATACGTTGTGATCGATCGTGCAGCACTGGAAATGACCCTCACTAAACAAGCAATAACAGCGGCTGTCTCCAAGATTGACCACATACTGTCCCTGTTTTGTCACCAATAAAGCCACCAAGGTCGTTCCCATCCCCTGATATTCCTCACGTGTTGCAGCCAGCGTAAAAATCTCATCGTTTGCCTTGCTTAGATGATGTCTCAGCCAGCTCAGCAGCTGTTCTTCGGATTCAAACCCAGATGTACTGCTAAAAACATCCGAAAGATAATTGATCGCCGTCATCGAGGCCACATCCCCAGAACGGTGCCCACCGATCCCATCACAAACCATGACGAAAACATCGCCGCCCTCATTAAAGGCAATGATGTAACTGTCCTGATTGTTTTTTCTGACCAGTCCGGTATCTGTGGCACCAAAAAATTTCATTATTTAGCCCCTTTCGTATTTTGCCCGAAGCTGACCGCAGGCAGCGTCAATGTCTTCTCCATGCTTTTGCCTTAGCGTACATTTTACATGATTTTTCATCAAAATATCATAGAAATGCAGCGTCACGAAATCCTCAGAAGTCTGAAATCCATGCTCGTCTACGGGATTATACGGAATCAAATTCACATAGGCATTCATCCCTCGCAAAAGCCGCGCCAGCTGACGGGCATGCATCTCGCTGTCATTGACCCCTTTCAAAAGGATATATTCAAAGGTCAGTTTTCGGTTGTTGGTTGCCTGATATTCCCGCAGGGCTTCCATCAGCACCTCCAATGGGTAGGCATGATTGATTGGCATCAGCTGATCACGCAATTCATCGGTCGGAGCATGCAAAGAAATCGCCAGGTTGTACTGAACCTTTTCTTTAGCAAATTCCGCAATTTTAGGAACTACCCCACAAGTACTGATCGTGATATGACGAGCTCCGATAGCCAGCCCCCGGTCATCATTAATCGTCCGGCAAAATCGCATTACCGCTTCATAATTATCGAAAGGCTCTCCTGTCCCCATCACCACAACATGACTGAGACGCTCTCCCTGTTCATCCAGCATTTTCTGTACGGCCATCACCTGCCCGACCATTTCCCCGCTTGTACAGTCACGCTGTTTTTTCAACAGTCCTGAGGCACAAAACCGGCAGCCCATATTGCATCCTACCTGGCTGGTTACACAAAGGCTTTTTCCATAGTCAAAATGCATCAGAACACTTTCTACCAAGCTGCCATCCTTCAGCTGAAACAAAAACTTAGTTGTTCCATCCCGGCTGATCTGACGATCCTTTAAAGTCAAAGGATCCATCTCATAGTTCTCACTTAAAAAGGCAATCGTGTCTTTTGAAAGATCGCTCATCGCTGCAAAATCGCTTACCCGTTTGCGATACAGCCACGAAAAAAGCTGGGCTGCCCGATATTTCTTCATTCCTTTTTCTAGAAATAAGGTTTCCAGATCATTGAAGGAATAATCATAAATTGTTTTCATTGTATCACCGCCTTTTATTTTATCACAGATTCTGCTTTTTTCAGCAGTTTCGCCATATAAAACCCATCCTGATAGGGTTCATCAGGAAAACAGGTTTCCTCATATGTCAGCGTCCACTGCGGATGACGGCTTAAGAAACGCTGAATCTGCCGTTCATTCTCTTTTTTATTGAGCGTACATGTACTGTAAACCAATGTTCCTTGGTCTTTCAGCAGCAAACTGCAGCTTTCCAGAATTTCCCCCTGCAGCCTTTCCAATCCATCTAAATCATCCGGTTTAATGCGCCAGCGAAGTTCTGGCTTGCCTCGAAGCACGCCCAAACCGCTGCACGGCACATCCAGCAGGATTCGATCAAATGAATCCGCCGGGAAAACGGTATGGGCACAAGAAGCATCCAGCGTTTTTGTTTCTACGATCGCAATGCCCAGGCGCCGCGTCATTTCTTCAACCAGGGCCAACCGATGAGGATGCAGATCAGCAGCCACGATCCGCCCGCGATTGTGCATCAAAGCAGCCAGCATCCCAGTTTTGCTGCCGGGGGCGCTGCAGGCATCCAGCACGGTTTCTTCGGGCTGCGGATCCAGT
>CALVGQ010000029.1 GCA_944327135.1 uncultured Erysipelotrichaceae bacterium
TAATATGTATTTGCCAATTTTTTCTTGATCCAGGGTTCATCACGGTCGCTGCGAGCAGCGATTACGACCTTTTCCCCATTTTCCCATTCCTGCAGCATTTGTGGGATCAAATACGGCGGATCCTGTAAATCCGCACTCATTACCGCTACTGCATCGCCAGTAGCCTTGCTCATCCCGGCAACGATCGCCCGAAACTCTCCAAAATTACGGGATAATTTCACGATGCGAATTCGTGGATCGATCTTCTGAACTTTAAATAATTCCTCAAGCGTTCGATCCTTTGAACCATCATCCACAAACAGCAATTCAAAATCAACATCTTTTCTTTGATCCAAGACATCGCGTTTGAGTACCTGATAGGTCTCAGGAATATTCAATTCATTAAAATAACAAGGAATAACAATCGATAGTTTCATACAAAAACTCTCCTCTTGTCTGTATCATCTTACCCTATTCCAAGAAAATGGGAATCACTTCTGCAAACTTTCTAATCTATAACGCTCATTCTCTTTAAAATAAGCCTGCGTTAAAATGGATTGACACCATGATGCATGATCAAGATACCAAGAAATAGTTTCCTTGATTCCTTGTTCAAATTCTACTTTCGGAACCCATCCCAGCTCTTTTCGAATTTTCTGGGCATTGATTGCATAACGCAAGTCATGTCCAAGCCGATCCTCGACAAACTGGATCAGGGATTCAGATTTATTCAATTGTTTTAAAATCATCTTGACCATATTCAGATTGGAATGTTCGTTGTTTCCACCGATGTTATAAACCTCTCCTAACGTTCCTTTTTTCAAAATCAGATAAATCGCCTCACAATGATCCCGTACATGAAGCCAATCCCTCACATTCTTGCCATCTCCATAAACCGGAAGAGATTCATTGGCCTGAGCCCGTAGGATCATTAAAGGAATTAATTTTTCCGGAAATTGGTAAGGACCATAATTATTCGAACAACGACTGATTGTCACCGGTGTATGGAACGTTCTAAAGTATGCTAAACATAAATGATCCGCTCCAGCCTTGGATGCACTATAAGGGCTCGAAGGGCGAATCACAAAATTCTCATCAAATGAAAGATCTGGACGATCCAATGGCAGCTCTCCATAAACTTCATCCGTCGAAACCTGGTGAAAACGAATTTGCCGCTTCCAACAGGCATTGAGCAAAATCTGTGTACCAAGAACATTGGTCTTTACAAAAATCGTTGGGTCGACGATCGAACGATCCACATGAGATTCTGCCGCGAAGTTGACTACAACATCAAAATGCTCCTGATCGAATAATCGTTCAATGACGACGTCATCCGCAATATCACCATAGATAAAACGAAAATGAGGGTTTTCTTGGGCCTTCTTCAATGTATTCATATTCCCCGCATAGGTCAAGGCATCCAAACATACAATTTCACTTTCCGGTTCCTTTTCCAGCAGCAAATAAATAAAATTGCTGCCAATAAATCCGGCTCCGCCGGTAACTAAGATCTTCATTTGTCTTCTTCGCTCACTTTCAACAGATACTGACCATAGCTGGTCATTTTTAATTTTTCTGCCTGTTTTTGAAGGGCTTCACGACTTATAAAACCCTGTCTAAACGCAATTTCTTCTAAGCAAGCTACATACAGGCCCTGAATCTTCTGGACGGTCTGAACATAATTTGCTGCGCTTAAAAGGCCATCATAAGTTCCTGTATCCAGCCATGCCATTCCTCGTCCCAACAACTCAACCTGAAGCTGAGCTCTTTCTAAATACACCTTATTTATTGAAGTGATCTCCAGTTCTCCCCGTAATGAAGGCTGAATCTGGCGTGCGATCTCCACGACATTGTTTGGATAAAAATAAAGTCCGGGAACAGCATAATGACTTTTGGGATTCTTGGGCTTTTCCTCGATGGATAAAACTTGTCCCTGATGGTCATAACTGACCACCCCAAACTCTCGCGGATCATGGACATAATAGCCAAAAATCGTCGCTTTTTTATTTTCCGCATTTCTTCTTGCTTCCGCCAGCTGATCAGAAAAACCTTGTCCATAAAACACATTGTCTCCCAAAATCAGACAAACTTCATCCGATCCGATAAATTTTTCTCCAATCAGAAACGCTTCTGCCAACCCTTTGGGCTGTGGCTGAACCGCATAGCTGAGCTGAAGGCCGAACTGACTTCCATCCTGCAGCAATTTTTGATATTGTTCGATATCTGCCGGAGTAGAAATAATCAAGATTTCTTGTAATTTTGCCAGTATTAACACTGAAAGCGGATAATAAATCATTGGTTTATCATAGATCGGAAGAAGCTGTTTACTGGTTGCAATCGTGATTGGATAAAGCCGCGTCCCGCTTCCGCCGGCAAGAATAATTCCCTTCATTATTCTATCACCTTCTTAATTTTCTCTTTAAAATAATCTTCTTTTTTCTCTATTTTCTTTAATTGTAAGGCACTTAATAAATAAAGTACAGGAATAAAAGAAAATACATATCTTGAACGAGTTTCAAAAATAAGCAAATAAATAAATAAACCAAGGATTACTAATTTTAAAATTAATATCTCGCACCTCTTATCCCGCTGATTCCAATTTCCAAGAATAATCAGCATAAATAAACCGATATGGATGAATTGCGCAAAATTACGGATAATCGTATACCCTTTTCCATACAGAAAGAATTCATTAATCGCTTCATACTTTAAAGGTTCCCGTTGGAGCTTATTGTCTGCAAAATATAAACCATCTCCCCATGTATCTAATATTTTATTCATATATAACATCACAGCCTTTTGAAATCCCATCTCTTTAAACCGTGATTGAATAGCATGAATATAAAACTGATTTCTTTCATTAGCTGATAACAAACAATATTCATACGCATAGTGAGCATCTTCATCACTATAACGTCCATGAGTTTCATAATTTGATCCTAAATATAGATAATGAAGAAAAGAGGTTTTCGTCTCTGCTGTTGATAAATAACTAATTTCATTGATATTTATCCAATTAAAAAATAAAAAACGAAGTATGAAAAAACTTAAAATAGGGATAATGATAAGATTGTATCGTTTTTTTATCAGCAAAACTATCATCAATGAAATTCCAAAAATGAAAACAAGAATTTTATAAAGTGAACCTATTGCTATAAGAATTGATAAAAATAAAACATTTTTCCAGCTTAATTTATCTTTTATTCGAACTAACAACCAACAAATTATACTGATAAAAAACAAAGCTAAAACATGAGTATAAGGTAGTACAGTATAAAAAAGAAACGGAAAAAAAAGAAAAAGAAAAATCTCATATTGAAATAATTGACGGCTGGATAAAAAATTTCTCAAGGCACAGTAGATGAAACACAAGGATAGTACAATACATCCTAATCCTAGACAAAATAATGAAAACACACTAGGTTCAAAAAAATGAAAGAAAGCCACATATGTATACAACATCATGTAATTCCAAGGATAAACGGCTAAATAGGAGATCTCTGCATTTTCCAATGGTATCTGCCAACATATTTTTTTGGCAATTCCGTATAACATTCCATAATCCCAGCTTGGATTCACTGCAAAATAATGAAAGAAAAAGAAAGCTAATACAACAAACAAAAACAGGCAAACTGAAAAAAAGAAATCATTTTTTTTAAAATTATCAAAAAATATAGATATCTGTTTTATGATTTGCCAAAACAAGACAAAAACAAAAATAAACAAGAATATCCTGAATGGACTAAAATAGTCAGCATTTATGAATTTTCCAAAAGTAATGGTTGCTCCAACTATCAAAAGAATTAAATTAAAAAGATTATTTACGGCTTTTAAACAAAATTTATTCATCTTCTATCCTCTACGAATCCAAGAAAATAATTTTCCAAATATCATATAATTTCTTCTGTTTACCCATTGATAATAAAGATTCTTTAGACCGCCTTGATGCAAGTACGGGTTCTTTTTCCATTCTGGAAAATGTTCATTCAGCATATCCCAGCTAAGTTTCATCGTCAGCTGCCGGTCTTCTTTATCTTTAATTTGAACACTTCGCAAAAAAGAATTGCCTAAGAAAAAACGAATAAAAATGTACTCCAATTCCCTTTGATAATCCTCATAAAAGCCATTCTTCTGATAAAAATCCAAGATATCCTGAAAAACAAAAACCATATCTTTGACTTTTTCGTTATGTGTATGCGTAATGCTGCCAGGACGCTGTACATAGAAAATATAAGGTTCTAAAAGAAAATCCACTTTCCTGACATAAGGAACCAGCCGATACAAAAAAGATGCATCCTCATAGCGATAGCCATTTAAAAACCGAAGACCAGTAGAGCGGACAAATTCCGTGCGATAGACTTTGTTCCATAATACCGCAAATAATCCCAGCATCATCTCTTTTCCCGGAGCATATGGGCCTTCCTGAGTCAGCGTATTTTTTTTTCTGCTTCCTTCATATACCCACTCAAATCCGCAAGCCACCAAATCGGCCTGAGTTTGTTCTGCTTTTTTCAATAGCCGGGAAAACATTTGCGGACGAACATAATCATCGCTGTCTAAAAATCCAAAATACTCTGTTTTGACCTGATCCAATCCCGCATTGCGGGCACACGCAATTCCGCTATTTTTTTGATAAAAATAGTCAATACGCTGCGGATAACGCTGTTGAAAATCAGAAATAATTGCTGCACTTCGATCCGTTGATCCATCGTCGATCACCAACACAACAAAATCATCGAAATCCTGATTCATCAACGAATCCAGACAGCGTCCGATATATTTTTCTGAATTAAAACATGGAACAATAATACTAAGCTTCTTCATACGATCCTCTCAGCTGAAAAATCAGTCTTCCCGCAATCAATGCAATAAACAATGAACAAATCGGCTCATCCAGCACATGGCCGCTGTAATAACCAATCACCAGCCCCAAGGAATAGCTCATGGCTAGCACCATATTTTCAAAACAGAAAATCTTCGGATTTTTTATTTTTTTCAGCATCACAAGGCCAAAATAACCAAGCAAGCCCAGATACGGAATGACCGTTACCAGCATTCCAAGTGGGCCTAGCACATAATATTGTCTCATAAAATCCTGCTCCAGAACGATCCCGCCTTGAGACATCCGAGAATAACCCAAACCAAACCATTTCTGCGTCGGGGTCAGCTCATCAAATTTACGCTGCATAAAGTATTGCTGAAACTGCCGGCCGCCATTGCGTTGTTCAAACGGCAAAGACAGAACATCAAAGTAGAATTTCGGGTCATATTTATAGGAATAATAATAGGTATAATACTCTCTTGGAAACGTCATATAATAGATATAAATATGTTCAATCTGCCAGATCAGGGCATAATCATCACTGGACTCAATGTCCAGCTCGGCCAATGAGCTAGCTAATTGACGCTCATTGTCTTCAAATCCCCATTCATCCTCATAACCAAAGCTGGCATTTTTGTATGCAGGAGAATAAGGAATCATCCAAGCCCCTATCCCGATCAAAACAACAAGAAAAAGAACAAAGCGACGATC
>CALVGQ010000030.1 GCA_944327135.1 uncultured Erysipelotrichaceae bacterium
CAGCAGATCTGAATGAAGTCATGTCGCTGTCAGATCGTCTTCTGGTCATGTATGATGGTCAGATCGTGGCTTATTTTGACAGCTTAAAGGGAGTAACCGAGAACCAGCTGGGACTGTATATGCTGGGAGCAGAAAAACAGAGTGAGGAAGAGATAAGGAGGGCTTGTTATGACAACGCTTAGACAAAGCGAAAAAAGAGGATTTAAACTGACGGATGACGCGCCTTTTGAAGCTCTTCGGATCTTAGCTTCGATTGCGATTGCGTTGGTAGTCACTTTTATTGTATTGTGTTTGGTTTCTCCAACACCAGTGGATGACTTTGTGTCGCTGCTGACGCTGCCAATGTCGTCGGCGTTCAATTTCGGCTTTGCGTTGGTCAAGATGATTCCATTGTGCTTTGCGGGATTGGCAACGCTGCTGTATTTTCGGACCGGACTCTTTAATTTGAGCACGGAAGGAATTTTCTATATCAGCGGGGTGGCCTGCACCTATTTTGCGATCAATGGAAATATTCTGACGGGCAACAGCTTTTTGGATTCAGCATTGTGTATTGCCGTGGCTGGAACGGTGGGCGGTTTGATTGCATTGATTCCAGGCTTTCTAAAGGCAAAATTTGCGGCTGATGAAATGGTCATTTCGCTGATGATGAACAGCATTCTGTATGGGGTCGGATTCTGGATCGTCAAGACCTTTCTGGCAGTTCCGGGCATTACTGGAACCTCGAGCGCCCCTTTCCTGGATAGCGCGCGGCTGAGTCTGATCATTAAGAAAACACAGGTTCATAGCGGTCTGATCATCATGCTGATCATGGTGGTGCTGGTTTATCTATTGCTGTTTAAGACCCGTTTGGGTTATTCGATCCGAATGACGGGCCTGAATAAAAGCTTTGCGAAATATTCTGGAATGAGCGCATTCAGTCTGTTCATGGTGGTGCATTTTCTGGCTGGATTTTTAGGCGGAATGGGCTCGGCAGTGGAACTGCTGGGAGTATACCGAAGCTTTACCTGGTCTGTTTCTCCTGGACTTGGCTTTACCGGCGCTTTGATGGCGATGCTGGGAAAGAACCATCCGGTAGGGGTCATGGTGGCGGCCTTTGGAATCAGTTATCTGCGGGCTTCTGCTCAGCTTTTGGCTAACAGCAGTCCGGTCATCGATATCAAGCTGGTATCGGTGGTGGAAGTCATTTTAACGCTGTTGATTTCTTCGCAGTATTTCCTGCGGAAGTGGAGAGAAAAACAGCTTTTGAAGGAGGAACAGAAAAATGGATAATCTCTGGACATCTTTCTTTAGCGCTTCATTTATCTTTATCGTTATTCGTGTAGGCGTTCCGCTTTTGTTTGCATCGATGTCTGCCTATACAGCTTCTTTGGCAGGAATTCCAAACATTGCGGTCGAAGGCATTATGATCTTCGGAGCGTTGTTTGGTGTGTATTTCAGCGCTTTGACGGGCAGCGCCTGGGGCGGATTGGCCGGTGTTATTTTGATTGGGGTGCTGATGGCGCTGGTCTTGGCTTTCTTTACGATGAAAATGAAGACCAATCCGATCATGATCGGAATTGCGCTGAATCTGTTTGCGGCAGATTTTTCGATCTGGCTTTTGCTGGTTTGGACTGGTTCCAAAGGAACAACGGCTTCATTGCCTTCCAAAGTGCTTCCAACCGTGAATATTCCATTTATTCAGGATATTCCGATTTTGGGCGAGATCATTTCCGGACATTATTTTTTGACCTATGTCTGCTTTGTCTTGGCCGTCTTGATTTATATTTTGGTGTATAAGACTCCATTTGGCCTGCATATGAAAGCCTGCGGGCTGGATGAGCATGCCGCAGAATCTGTAGGGATCAAAGTAAACCGGGTTCGGCTGATTGCGATCATCATTTCCGGGATCCTGGCTGCTTTGGGCGGAGCTTATTTGTCGATGGGATATATGTCGATCTTCTCAAACAACATGACGGCTTCCCGCGGATGGATCGGAATTGCGGCCAATGCGGTGGGACAGGGAAACTTTTTGATTGTTGTATTGACGACCTTTGTCTTTGCGATTGCACAGGGTGTGGTCAACCGTTTGGCAATTACCAATTTGCCTTCTGAGCTGATCAATACGATTCCGTATATTTGTGTTTTGTTGGGACTGATCGGTCTTTCGATCAAAGAGTACCGGAAGAATAAGGCACGTTAAAGATGAAACGGAAAATCATCATTGACTGCGATCCGGGCCATGATGATATCATGGCGATCCTTTTGAGCTTGGCTCATCCCGAAGAAATCGAGATCCTTGGGTATACGACAGTGTGCGGCAATCAGCTGGTAGAAAAAGTGACGAGAAACTTATGCCAGGTCTTAACTGCGATCCATCGCGAAGGAAAGATCGCGGTGGGTTATGATGCACCTTTGTATTATGCTCCAGATCCGCAACCGCTTGCCCATGGCGAAAGCGGTCTGGATGGCCCGCAGCTGCCTGAGGCGAAGATTGCACCTTTGGCGATCCATGCCGTGGATTTTTTGAAACAGCAGCTGGAACAAAGCGAAGAACCGGTGACTTTGGTCGCCTTGGCTCCGCTGACCAATCTGGCGGTCTTTTTAAAGACCTACCCGCAGCTGAAGGAAAAGATTGCAATGATTACGTTGATGGGCGGCGCTATTGGTAAAGGCAACATCCTGCCGAAGGCGGAATTTAATATTTATGAAGATCCGCATGCGGCTAAGATCGTGTTTGAATCGGGTGTTCCGATCGTGATGAGCGGAATTGAAGTGTGCGACGACTGTTCGATCCTGCATTCTGAGATCGATGCGTTAAAGGGCAGCGGACCGATCCAGGATCTGGCCCATGAGATTCTTCAGTTCTTCAGCCGCTACAGCCGGGAGCGCGGCAAAGATCGATCCCCGCTGTTTGATGTGGCACCGATCATGCATCTATTGCATCCGGAATATTTCATTAGCCGGCCCGCTTCGGTTCAAGTTGAAGTGGCTGGACAATATACCCGTGGTATGACAGTGGTGGACCAACGGGAGGGTGTAAGCCAAAAGCAGCTGAACACCGAATTGCTGCTGAGCTGTGATAGGGAAAAGTTCATTCAATGTTTCCTGGAAGGCTTGGCTTGGTTAGATAAAAATTAAATCCCAAAATTTCCCGTCCGACAGTGTCCCGGACGGGTTTTTAATGAAAAGGACAAAGATTTTCAGAAAAAACCAGAAATAAGAAAAAAACGTGTGGAAGTAAAAAAAATTTCAATACAAGATTGAAATTTTTTCAGATCAGTCTAATTGCAGCGGCGAAGTGGAATTTTGCTTCCGATTTTGCGAAGAGGCCAATGAAAAATCCGGTGCAGCCTTTATGGATTTCTGTTCCAGAAGCGTGAGCTTTCCATGGCGAAGCGTGACCGTGAGCACAAAACCAAGACCATTGGGAATTTGCAGCAGGCGCCAATCTTCATACGGACGATGCTGCAGCGTCAGAAGCAGGATTTTCATGACCCCGGAATGGCTGACGATGCCGCAGGAATGAAGCCCGTCTTTGCGGCATTCTTTGACAATACGGGTAACGGTACTGACGATGCGGTCCTGAAAATCTAACAATCCCTCTTCGCCATCCATGGGAATTTGTTTTAGCCATTGGGTGATATAGCGGCGTGAGGCAGGGCCGCTTGGAATGTCTTCAGCCTTGCCAAAATAATTTTCCCGCAGATCCTGGCAGTAATGACAATCCCGGCGGCGGTTTTGAAAGAGAATTTCATAGGTTCTTTTGGCTCGCCGCAAGTCAGAGCAATAGAAGCGTTCTACGCTGGGATAATCAACTCGGCTGCGATAGCTCAGTAATTCCTTCTCGCCGCTTTCACCCAGATCGACATCGGTCCAGCCGACCATTCGATGTTCTTCATTGGCAGCGGAGATCCCATGACGGACCAGCATCAAGGTAAACGGCTCCGGCCAATATTCCGGGGCGATCTTCTGCTTATCAAGCAGCACAGGCTGACCGCTTTGCATCGTTACCTTGAGCAGATAGCCCAATCCGTTGGGAACAAAGAGCGTATTGAATTCTTTAAATTCGATGTTTTCCAAGGCCATGAGGAAGGCTTTGATGCTGCCTTCATGAAGAACCAGGCCGACGCGCTCGATCCCGTCCTCTAGACATTCCTCAAGAATTTCCAGGATTGTGTTATAAACGCGCTGTTGGAATTCATGAAAGCTTTCTTCATCGCTGACGCGCTCATTGCGAAGCCAGTGCTGATAAAATCCGCGAACGTCCTGGACGGTCGGATCTGCATTTTCCCAACTGCCGAAATGGACTTCCCGAAGACCTGGATGCTGTCGATAGATCTTGGCATGATCTCCGAAAAGCAAAGCGAAGGTTTTCTGGGCGCGCTTCAGATCGGAACAATAGTAGCGATCAACGGCTGGATAAAGGATTTCTTTTTTATATTCGCTGAGCTCGCGGATTCCGTTGGCGGAAAGATCGACATCGGTCCAGCCAACCAGATGATGATTTTCATTGGAGATGGAAATGCCATGACGAACCAGCAGGATTTCGATCTTTTTTTGCATGTTTTTCCTCCTTTGTTTCTTTCCACAATAGGATAGCACAAATATGTCGAAAAAAAAACGTGAAATTGTTAAATTGCGGTTAAGGAAAAGAACAGAAGGAAAAGCGAAAACATGATATAATAGGAACGATTTAGGAGTGGGTTTGATGGAAAAATATACGCCGATGATGATGCAGTATCTGGAAGTGAAAAAAAACTATCCGGATGCAATCGTGTTTTATCGACTGGGCGATTTTTATGAGATGTTTTTTGAGGACGCGAAGATTGCCTCAGTGGAGCTGGATCTGGTCCTGACCGGACGAAATGCCGGGGTTGCGGAACGAGTCCCGATGTGCGGGATCCCACATCACGCTTATAAAGGATATCTGCAGAAGCTGGTGAACCGCGGCTATAAGGTAGCGATCGTGGAGCAGCTGGAAGATCCGGCCGAGGCAGAGGGGATTGTCAAGCGGGATGTGATTCAGGTTGTGACGCCGGGAACCCTGATGGAGGAAGACCTTGAAAGCAAAAGCAGCGTTCATTTGGCAGCGATTGTGGATAATGGCTATGCTTATGTGCTTTCAAGAGTGGAGATGACCACAGGAGAGACCGCGATCCAGCGGATCGGCCATCAGCTGACCCTGCTGAGCCAGACGTTGTTAAAAAATAATATTCGGGAAATCGTGGTAGCGGAAGGTTTTGATGAAAAAGCGTTGAAAATGATTCGCAATCTGGGTACCGTGATGATTTCATTCTGTAATGAAGAGCGCATCGAAAAAGAATATCTGACGCTTTGTGAAGCGATCGAAAAGGATCAGGATGCGCTTCAAGCCTATGGATTGATGCTGAATTACCTGGTTACGACGCAGAAGCGGATGATGCATCATCTGCAGGTCGTGGAGGTGGAAAATGAGCAGGATTTCATGGCTATGGATTTTTCAACCCAGCAGAACCTGGAGCTCATCACGCCCCTGCGGCCGCAAAGCAGAGCCAAGACGCTGTGGAGCTTTTTGGACTGCTGTCAAAGTGCAATGGGCAGCCGAATGCTGCGGCGTTGGATCGAGCGCCCGTTAGTTCAGCAAAAGGCCATCGAACGCCGTTATGATCAGGTGGAAACACTGGTCCATGATTTTATGAAGCGGGAACAGTGTAAAGAGCTGCTGGCGCAGATTTATGATCTGGAACGGCTGATTGCACGGGTGGCATACGGTTCAGCCAATGCGGTGGATTGTCTTCGGCTGGTGCGGACCTTGAAGCAGGTGCCGGCATTGCAGGCGCTGTTTTCGAATGATCCGATTTTTGAACGCTGGACAAAGGCGGATCCCTGTGAATCGCTGTTTGGATTAATTAAAGATGCGTTTGTGGAAGAGCCGCCGGTGAGCACCAAAGAAGGCGGAATGTTCAAAGAGGGCTACAGTGTTCAGCTGGATGAATATCGGCGTATTAGTAAAAGCGGAAAGGACTGGATCCTGGCGCTGGAGGCGAAAGAGAAGGACCGGACCGGAATCAAGACGATGAAAATCGGCTATAACCGAGTGTTTGGATATTATATCGAAGTATCCAAGGGAGCAGTGAATCAGATCAAAGAGGAATTTGGCTATGTGCGCAAACAGACGCTGGTCAATGCTGAGCGATATGTCACGGCGGAGCTGAAGGAAAAAGAGGATGCGATCCTGCATGCTCAGGAGCGTGCTATTCGATTGGAAAGCCAGCTGTTTGAGGAGCTTTTAGAGCGGATCCGGGAATATTGTCCTAAGCTGCAGAAGCTGGCAAATGTCCTGGCTGAAATGGACTGCATCACCGCGTTGGCCGTGACAGCAGCCCAGCAAGGCTATGTGCGCCCGCAATTTACAAAAGATCAGCTGACGATCCGGCAGGGCCGCCATCCGATTTTGGCTGGAATGAAGAATTCACGCTATGTGGCCAATGACTGCGTGATGGACGAAGACCGTTCGATCCTGTTGATTACCGGGCCAAACATGGGCGGGAAAAGCACCTATATGCGCCAGATCGCGCTGATCGTGATCATGGCGCAAATGGGCAGTTTTGTGCCGGCGCAATCCTGTCAGATGCCTCTTTTCGATAAGATCTTTACGCGGATTGGCGCCAGTGATGATATCCTATCGGGGAAATCGACCTTCATGGTGGAAATGACCGAGGCCAATGCGGCCTTGAGCGAGGCCACGGAGCGCTCTTTGATCCTGTTTGATGAAATTGGTCGGGGAACGTCGACGTATGATGGCATGTCGCTGGCCCAGGCCATGATCGAATACATCGCGGCCTGCATCCATGCCAAGACGCTGTTTAGTACTCATTATCATGAGCTGACCGGGTTGGAGGAAATGATCCCGGCGGTACACAATGTGCATGTTGAGGTGCATGAGGCCAAGGATGAAATTACGTTCATGTATCGCATCAAGGATGGCAAGGCAGACCGCTCGTATGGAATCAATGTGGCTAAGCTGGCCAATCTTCCGCCAAGCGTTTTAGATCGCGCCAAAGAATTGTGCCGTCAGTATGAAAGCCGGAAGCAGGTGCTTCAGCAGTCTTTAGGCATCGTGGAAATGGTACGGGAGCCATCCGGGTATCGAGAATTGGTAGAAAAACTGGAGAATGCCGATCTCAATCGGCTTACTCCGATGCAGGCCTTAACCTTTTTGGATGAATTAAAACAAGACATACAGAAGAAGTAATCAGGAACAGGAGGAGAAACGATGGCCATCATTCATCGGATGGATGAACATTTGACCAATATGATTGCGGCAGGTGAGGTTGTCGAACGGCCGTTAGGCGTGGTCAAAGAATGTGTGGAAAATGCGATCGACGCTCAGGCGACACGCATTGAAGTGTGGCTGACGCAGGGCGGCATCGAACAAATCGAGATCATCGACAACGGGATCGGGATGGATCGGCAGGATGCCGTGATGGCATTTGAACGGCATGCCACCAGCAAGATCCAAGAAGTGAGCGATCTGTGGTCTATTTCGACGCTGGGCTTTCGCGGAGAAGCACTGCCTTCGATCGCTTCTGTAGCACAGGTGGAAATGCATACCTGCAATGGGCCAGAGGCCACGCGCGTGCGGATCGAATATGGGGAATTAAAAAGCTGTGAACCGTTTGGTTGCAATCCGGGCACGACGCTGATCGTGCGTGGACTGTTTCAGAAAACGCCGGCGCGGCTGAAACATTTGAAATCGGCCCAGTATGAGGCGGCCCTGATTAGTGATCTGATGCAGAAATTCGCGATGTCCCATCCGGAAATCGCCTTTCGCTTAGTGCAGGAGGGACGGGAGACCTTGAAAACGACAGGCCTGGGCCAGCTTCAGGAGGTGCTTTATCAGGTCTATGGAAAAGAGGCTGCCAAAGCCTGCTTTGAGATCAGCGGCGAGGATCTGGATGCTAGGGTCAAGGGATTGGGGGTCTTGCCGCAGCTTTCACGAGCCAATCGCAATTATATTACGTTATTTATCAATCAGCGCATCATTCGGTCCTATAAATTGCAGAAGGCAATTCTGGATGCGTATCATCAATACATGCCGGAAGACCGCTTTCCGATCGTCATATTAAATATTGAACTGGATGAACAGCTGGTGGATGTGAATGTCCATCCTTCCAAATGGGAGATCCGGCTGTCCAAGGAACAGCAGCTGGTGCTGCTTTTGAGGGAGGCGACAGAGCGCGCTCTTCAAGAAAAGATGCAGGTACCGCAAATTCAGCGAATGAGCCCAATTCAGCGGCTTCAGCAGCCGGAGCTTTTTCATTCCGTATCCTCTTGGCAGGTGCAGGAGGCACAAAGCAGCGTTTCTGCTGCTAAGGAAAACACTGAGCCCGAGCGGGTAGAAAAGAAGCCGGATGAAGCATTGCTTCCAACGATGGATAAGCCAACCCGTCAGGAGCCTTTAAAACGGGAAAAAGGATGGATGAAGCTGGAGGTGCTGGCTCAGCTGCATGGCCGCTATATTTTGGCATCCAGTGAATCTGGACTGGTGATCA
>CALVGQ010000031.1 GCA_944327135.1 uncultured Erysipelotrichaceae bacterium
CTCGCTAACAACATTGCAATTCAGAGTGATGGCAATGTCCGCGAGCACCAACTGATCATCCTCAGAAGGTTCTGGATTACCCATCATGGTGGTCCATATCACGCTGATATTCTCTTTTGAGATCTGCGGGTCCACGGAAACGGAATATTGCTGATCCTTGATCAGAGAGGAATTGGAACTGGCCTCCACGAAGACTATAAAGTCCTCGCTTTGATAGATTTTGATGTCTAGATTCACCATTTTGGAAGTCACATAATCCTCGTTGGGCGACATGATTTCTTCGTATATGTGGTTCGCAACATCCGTTACGAAATCACTTTGGGAAGTGGTGCTTGCCGAAGAACAGCCCGCCAGAATGGTCAGTAGCAGGATCGACAAAAGGAAGAAATCAGGGATTTTCTTGCTTGTCATCTTCATCACACTTCAATGCATTCCCATTATACCATGCTTGCTGTTTCCGATAACTCATAAACGTCCCGTTGCTGTAAACAGGTCGGCAATGGCAGGGGAGCGGAAGGAAATTTATAGAAAGTGCAGTTGCTTCATCAATCCCTTTTTTTACATGGTAGTTGATCTATTTTCCACCGGTGTCAGCCAGAGCGATGATTCCATCATAGGTTTTTCCAGCACTCATGGAGCACGGCCCCTTGGCCTTTGCCTTCCCATCTTTGAACAAAGCGGCAGCGATTTTGGTAGTAAAGTCCTTCCTGAACTGCTCGAAAAAACGGTCATTTTTCTCAATTTTTTTCAAAATCAGAGCACTCGCTCAATTCTTCCCAATCTTCCTGATCTCCGCAACGGCGTAAGTAGTCCTTTCCGCCATCCACCGCTACTGCACTGCATTGACAGAACTTAAAATCATAACGATGAGTACTTTCGATGATCTCCCCGCATTTTCTGCATCAAATCTTATTGACAATGATCTTTTCCATCGAATCCTCCTTTAATCCAACACCTCTTGTAGGCATTTTTTTGCCCTTTTGTTTATCAAATCCGATGTCATGATGCCTAAACTTAAAATGATTCAGAGCTTTTAGTCATCCTTTTCGATTTAAGCCGTTCTAGTATCGCTGGTATACAGCCATAATCGTTAACCAATATCCATACTCCAAAAAACAAGTCCCTCTGCTTATCTATCATCACAACCAAAAACATTTCCTTATTTTTTTAGATCATACACATCAAGAGCTAACTCGCTGAATTTCCTATTTCCCAAGAAAAAGAACAATGCTCGTAAACCCGTATTTTTCTAAGCCCTCTGATTTATCTTTTTCAATAAAAAATTGATTTTTAACAATAAAGCAAACTTCCCTTTCGCATTGATCACTTGAGAAAAAGTCCTATAAAAAAAACGATAATGGACAGCACCACCCCGATCAAGGATACTCCGCCCAGCCATGTATTTCTTCCCAGATCGATCAAAACAAGAAAAATTGCCAGTAACATCAGCATCACTGCCGACAGCATGACCTTTGTTGATTTCATTTTATCCCCCCCTTTTCTTTCAATATGATTTTATACTCTTAGCCACACAATATACCGTGATTGATATGAACCTTTTCAAAATACTTCAGGAGCTTTTTAGCTCGTTTCTTTATTAAAAAACATCTCTTTTTTCCTTATTTCAAAATCTCCATCTTTCAAAATAAGACTGTTCCGGATGAAATATGATTTCATTCCCTTTTACCATAATCCAAATCTTTAAAAAGTCTAGGAATTTGCCAAACACATTCAAGGCCTTCTTATCTTACTTTTGGATCTTTGCTGACCATTTTTGAGACAACAACGCTTTGGCCTCTGCTGGGCTCAGCACTTTTCCATACGCCACCACTTCTTTATCCATCACCAAAGCAGGAGTGGTCATCACCCCATAACTGGCAATTTCTGCAAAATCGGTCACATGCTCGACCTTAGCTTCAAGTTGAAGTTCTTCTAGGGCAAAGCGAACGTTTTTTTCCAGTTCCATGCACTTTTTACATCCTGAACCAAGGATTTTTATTCCTTTCTCCTGTTTATTTTCTTCTGCACGCTGGATTCTTTCTGCGATATCATTTCCACCGCAGCAGCCTTTTTCATTTTTCCTATTTCCAAACAATTTCATTTTTTTCGCTCCTTTATATCAACCATCCACTAAAAATATTAAAAAGATATCCTACTAAAATAATTCCTACCGTACAAACCGCAATAAACACGGCCAACAGCTTAGGTTTAACCGCCTTTTTCAGCATAATCAATGATGGCAGGCTCAATGTCGTTACCGCCATCATCCAAGCTAGGACCGTTCCTAATTCTGCTCCTTTTGCAAGCAAGGCCTCTGCCACAGGAATCGTTCCAAAAATATCCGCATACATCGGCACGCCGACCAGTGTTGCCAAAATCACTCCTAGCACATTACGTCTCCCTAAAATCATTTCAATCCAGTCTTCAGGAACCCAATTGTGGATCGCTGCGCCGATTCCCACACCAATCAGAATATAGGGAAACACCTTGATAAAGGTTTCTTTCACTTGTTCCTTAGCATATCGGATACGCTCTTTAACAGTAAAAACAACGGAATTGATTTCAACGTTTCTTGCCTTTCTAACAAAATCTTCCACCTCCTTTTCCATGTGCAGCTTCTCGATCATCGTTCCGCCCATCACCGCAATAAATAACCCAACAAAAACATAAGCCAAGGCGACCTTAGCCCCAAAAACACTCATCAACAGCACCAAACTTCCTAAATCCACCATCGGGGAAGAAATTAAAAAAGAGAAAGTCACTCCCAACGGTAATCCCGCACTGGTAAACCCTATAAACAACGGAATCGAAGAACAGGAACAAAATGGAGTCACCGTTCCCAGCAAAGCAGACAAGATATTGGCTCCTATGCCATGAAACCGGCCTAATATCCTCTTGCTTCGCTCTGGCGGAAAATAGCTCTGTAGATAGGAAATACAAAAAATCAACAGGCACAGAAGAATTGTGATCTTCAATCCATCATACAGAAAAAAATGAATGCTGCCGCCCAAACGACTGTCGATATCCAGCCCTAACAGTGTAAGACCCTTTCCAATCCAATGATTCAGCCATTGCATTCCTAATAACTGATCCTGAACAAAGCGCCACATAAAACTGAACTTGATCAAAATTTTTCCTCCTTATCAAATCAATTTTTTTTGATATGAAATAGTTTTATAAAAGTCATCTCTCGATGACCGTTATTCACAATTACAGGCAAACTCTTCTTCCCTTGGCAAAGTTAATTCTGCCAATCGTTTTAATGCATGATCTCTGCCTTTTTTACTCAGGCTGTAATGGGTCCATTTCCCTTCTTGCCGTGCATTGACTATTCCGGAATCACAAAGAATCTTCATATGATATGACAAGGCCGACTGCCCAATCCCCATCTTTTCTATAAGAACACAGGCACACTTTTCTCCGCTTTTCAGATAATCTAAAATAAGCAGCCTTTTGACATCACAAAATGCTTTAAAAACCTGGGTATCTTTTGAAAAGTCCGTCATACTTCCTCCATCACATCAATTTTTTTTGATATGAAAATCATACGATCCTTACTCTCTCTTGTCAATGATCAACTCAATTTTTTTGATTTAAAAAGAAATGGAAAATCACCTGATTTCCTCTTTTTCCTGAAAATTTTATTCGTTATCTCTTCTTCCATAAAAAGATTATGATAGAATAATTAAGTATAAAAGACAGGGATTTCACTGAAGATTTCCACCTATCCTTAAAATAACTCTAATTTTTAAATTTTTTTTTCAAATAATGAATGAAATCAAGCCATTCAATCGTTCTAGTAGTGAAGACGTGCTAAAACGTCAATCAAAGGAGGAAAAAGAAATGAAAATGACATTCAAAAAAGGGATCCTTGCTGTTGCCGCAGCCGGATCGCTCTGCGCCATTGGAATAACCAGCGGTGGTGCCGCTGGACCAGCAAATGGAAGCAATTATATCGATCTTAATCACGATGGGATCTGTGATCGTGTTTCTTCTATTTCACTGAACTACATTGATCTGGATCAGGATGGCATCTGCGATCATCGGGAAGACTGCAGGCAATGCAACGATCAGAATCAAGATGGCCTTTGCGATTGGTGTGGAAAAGCGCTGACTTCTGGAACTCCTGCTGGGGCCGGTCAAAACTATGTCGATGCCAATCAGGATGGCATTTGCGATCATTATTCGACCAATCATCACGCCGGCCAGGGAAACAGACACCACGGAAATCATCATTAAACATCTTCCTTTCTAGGTGAGAAGCAGATGCGCAGCGAACAGGAGATCAACCGAGCGATCGATCAATATGCGGATATGGTTCGACGGCTCTGTATGATCCATTTAAAAAACAGGGCAGATACAGAAGACATTTTTCAAAATGTCTTTTTAAAGTATGCGCTGAGCTCCGTTTCTTTTCAAAGCGCCGATCATGAAAAGGCCTGGATCATTCGAGTGACGCTTAACGCCTGCAAAGATCTGCTTAAAAGT
>CALVGQ010000032.1 GCA_944327135.1 uncultured Erysipelotrichaceae bacterium
AAACAAATCTCGAATCCGGCCCGGAGTTCCAATGACCAGATGCGGTTGTGTTCCCAAAGTTTCATTCATTTTCAGCCGCTCCGTACCACCAACAATACAACGAATTTTCAGCATCGGATCCGCTTCGCTCATCAATCGAGCCCTTTTATAAATCTGCTGGGCCAACTCTCGAGTCGGTGCCGTAATCACAGCTTGAACCATCGACTTAGAAGAGTCAATCAGTTCCATCAGCGGAATCAAAAAAGCATGTGTTTTTCCCGTTCCTGTTTCAGAGATTCCAATGATATCTTTCCCTTTTAATGCCATCGGAATGACCGCTTCCTGTATCGGAGTGGGGGTTTGAAAATTATTAAGCGCAACAAAGCGTTGAGTGGTCGCTTTGCCTTTGATCTCATTAAAATTTTTCATTGTTTCCTCCTTTCTTTTCTTATTATACTGTTTTTCGGATAAATTACAAAAAATATGTTAAAATAACCGAAAAGGAGACTCGCCATGAAAATTATCCCGCTTGTTCCACGCGGCTATTGCAAAGGGGTCGTCAATGCGATCAATGCTGCTCGTCAATGCGCTCAAACTCATCCTGATGTTCCTATCACGGTCCTAGGCATGATCGTTCATAATGAATACGTCGTCCGTGCTTTAGAACAGCTCAATATCAAAACCTTGGAAGCGAAAGGAAAAACTCGATTGGAATTACTGGATGAGGTGAACGAAGGAATCGTTCTGTTTACCGCGCATGGAATCAGCGACGCAGTCATTGAGAAAGCCCGGCAAAAAGGATTGACGTTGGTCGACGCTTCTTGCAGTAATGTCGTTGATACCAAAAAGAAAGTTCAGCAACGAATTCGCGAAGGATATACAGTTCTTTATATTGGAAAAAAAGGACATCCGGAGGCGGAAGCGATTGTCAGCAGTTCTTCTTCCGTTATTCTGATTGATTCTTTAGAAGTCGTACAAAAGCTGACTATTGATACTCAAAAAATAGCTCTCACCAATCAGACCACCATGAGCATTCTGGAAATTGCAGAAATTATTGAAGCAGTCCTTGCCAAATACCCTCATTGTCTTGTAGAAGAAGAAATCTGCAGTGCGACTCGAATGCGGCAAGAAGCTGTGCTGAATTTAGCTCATGCCGATTTGCTCTATGTTGTTGGAGACCCTCACTCCAACAATTCCGCTAAGCTAAAAAACATTGCCCTGCAAAAAGGAATCCCCCAAGTTGAAATGATCGAAACTTGCCGACAGATCAAAAAAAAGGATTTAATCGGTAAAGAAATCATCGCAGTCACTGCCGGAGCTTCTACCCCTACCTATCTTACCCAACAGGTCATTGATGCCTTAAACGGTTATGCGTCAACCGGAACTTTGATCCTACCAGAAATTGATCTATCAAAAATTTTATAAAAAAAGAAGGTCCATGCCTTCTTAATGATCCCGAAGCGCCATCAGCGCTTCTTTTTCTTTTTCCGTACATTCCCGGTATTCGCCAGGCAACAACGCTGAATCAAGCGTCAGGGGGCCCATTGTCAGACGTTTTAAATGCATTACCTCACTACCGCATACTGCAATCATTCGTTTGATTTGATGATATTTCCCTTCAGTGATAGTTAGCTGAATGTGCAATTCATCAAAAATTTGAATAACTGCCGGACGGCACTGTTCCCCATTTTCCAGCCGAATACCAGTTTCGATCTTTCTTTGATCTTCTTTAGTCAGTGGCCTTGACAACGTAACTGCATAGGTTTTAGAAACATGTTTTTTCGGCGAAAGCAAAGCATGTCCTAAAGGACCATCATTCGTCAAAAGCAGCAGCCCTTCCGTATCTCGATCCAAACGTCCAACTGGATAAAGCCCACGAATCGGTTCATGAACCAGATCAATGACCGTCGTATGACGCGGATCTTCTGTTGCGCTGATAACCCCTGATGGTTTATTTAAAATCAAATATCGAAAAGCATGATAAAAAACCGGCTGATCATCGACCGCTACATGATCCTGATGCTCATCAATTTTAAGATCATCACGAGTAATCTGCATCCCATTTACAGTGACTCTTTTTTTTCGAATCAACTGTTTCACCTCTCGACGGCTTCCCAATCCACATTCTGCCAACATCTTATCCAACCGAATCATTCTTACCTCCGAATAAGTCTTCGACCAATCTGCCCCAACTTCATGTGAAAGATCCTCTGCGGAAGCTGAAAAAAGGAGGTTGTCAGCACATAGGCAAAGCAGCCAACCAGTCCATGAACTGCTAACTCAAAAAAAGTAACAATTTTAGATGTACAGGCCAGATCCATTCCAACCCAGCGCAGCAAAACAAAGGAACCATAAGTCGAAATTAAAGCTAACCCAATCACAATGAGATGACGAAACAATCTTCGATAAGAAACTTTAAAACTGCGGGCAATAAACCACAAAGCCAAGGCAATCATTGCCATTCCACTTAAAACACTGGATGTAATTGCTCCAGTGTATCCAGTCCAATGCATCAATGGGAAAAAGCTGACCAGCTTCACCAAAAAGCTGCAACCTAAAAAAACAATAACTGTTTTTCTTAACCGCAGGGAAAGCATCAAATTACTGCAAATAGGAGAAATCGTGCCAGTTAAAGCCAAAAAGCTGCTGAACGCCAAAGCCACTGTGCCATAATCCAGATCCGCTTCGCCATACATTAAAAAATAAATCGGCCTAGCCAGCACAAGAAGGCAAAAACAAAGTGGAATCGCAATATAACAAACCGTATCCAAACAATCTAAAATATTTTTACGCAATTCTCGAAAATCTCTTTTTTCATATGAAACTGTAATATAAGGGACCAATCCGGCGCTGAATCCGATCGCCATCACCTGCGGAATCGATGTCAGTTTATTGCATTGTAAATGAATAATTCCATTCAGCTTCGTCGCCAGAGCAGGGTCAACGCCAGCTAAGGTCCGTTCAAAAAACGTCGAATTGACGATTGTCATGCTGTTTCCCAACAAAGCCACAACCAAAAAAGGAATTCCAAATACAATTAACTCCCGCAATAAATCAGCACGATCTTTTCCATCAGTACTTTGCCTTCGGGCTAACCGAACCAATTCGCGATATTCTTTTCGATCTAATTTTTTAAAATAAAAAATTGTAATCAAAGCTGATAGACCGGTTGCCAAAATAGCCATATAGACTGCCCAGATTCCATCCAAAGAAAGTAGATAAACACAAAATGCCCCCAGTCCCAAAAGCAAACCAACACGGGCAAACTGCTCCAGCACCTGAGAAACAGCATAGGCCTTCATTTCTTTCAAGCCTTGATAAAATCCGCGATATGAGCTAAGGAAAGGAACTAAAAACAAAGATAGCGACAAAATTCGCAATACATTGGTAAATTTTTGGATATTTTCCTCTGAAGCCCCTTCTGCAAATGTAAAGACTGCATAATTTCCTGCAAAAAGAAGCAGCAGCACCGCCATGACCAATCCTGTGGTCATCAGCAATCCCATCGAAAGCTTTCGGACCAAAAGCACTGTTTTATAATCTTTCCGCTCATAATATTTCGCCACCAGCGTTGCCACGGCAAAAGGAATTCCAGCCGTACAGATATTCAGCAAAATATCATAAAGAGAATACGCCTTACTATAAAATGCATCATTCCCCTGTGCCATTGCCACAAAGGGGACCACATAGAAAAGCCCCAACAGCTTTGAAAGAAAGACACCAGCAGAACTGGTCAGTGCTCCAGCAATCAATGACTGTTTTTTTTGTTCAGTCATGACCGCTTATCCCTCTGCTTCCTCATCATCCGGAAGCTCCGTTGTTTCCGGTTCCGCTTCATGCGGAGTATTTGAATTTTGATCTGTCTTTAAGCGCACCTCAAAAAATTCTCGGCTCTGATTTAAACGGGTCAAATCTTTCCAAGCAACCATCACATACAGAGTCTGGTTGATATCCTGAAGATCTCCGCTGGTAACAATTCCTTTTACATATCCCTTCTCTGCATTCACCTGATAAGGAATCATATTGTATTCTGTATCGTCAAAAATTCCAAAGGAAGGATACATGTCTGCATCACTGTAGTCATTGAGCCCTTCCAGCACGATCATTTCAACATCGTACATAGCAATCTGCGGTGTATCAACAAAAATATAATAAAGCCACGAACCATCATCTTTTTGCGTCACTTCACTGGACAAATTAAAATACCGGGAATATTCTTCAAAAGTGGTATTTTCCAAAACTGCATTATAATAAGAACGGTACAAGGCTAATTTCTCTTCAGAATACTTTTCTGAGCTTTTGCTGCAGCCACAAATAAGCAACAAACCGCATAGAAAAAGAACGATTTTTTTCATTCAGTTCACCTCTTGGTATATTGTACCACAACCCCAAGATTGAAAAAAGACTGAATCCGCTTCAGTCTTATTTCTTTTTAAAGGTACAGCACTGTGTTTCATGATCCGTTTTCGGGTGATTGCAGCAATCACAGCCGACTTCAACGCATTCGGCACTGCATCGGTTATTTTCATTGTACATGCAGGTTTTAACGTTGCACTTGATCTGATTGTTCATAAGATCCCTCCTCGCCGTTAGCTTACCCTGCAATGGAGTCTTCTATACGATAAAGAATACAAACGGAGAAACTGAAAACCTGATCTTGTTCAGACTGAAAGTGACTGACTGCATAATCTAGTTTTATGATATCCTGTTCAGGAATTGTTTTTAAAAATCGATTCACACTTTCTGTACAATCTTGTTCATGCGCCTCATCAATAATTTTTATCTGGAGCATAGGTCCTCCTTTTTCCACAATATACTTCGTTTAAATAAAAAAGGGTGTCAGAGTTTGTCAAGCATTCTTCGCATCGCAGCTTTTTGCTCTGAATTTAAAGGAACCAATGGAAGCCGGACCGTTTCACGGCAAAGTCCCTGCATTGATAACAAAGCTTTGATATCGCTTGGACTGGAAACAGAAAAGCAAATACGGGTCAATTTTTTCAGCTTTTCATCATTTTGGCGGTCTTCAATCCCCAAATCAAACTGATCAAAAATTTGACGGATCAAACCAGCATAAAGATGACCAACTACCGATACAATTCCTTCCATTCCCGAGCGCAATCCTTCCAAAAGCAAGCCATCATCCCCACAAAGAACCTGCCAGTCGCAGCCCGAGATAATCTTCTGCGTTTCATCAAAATCATTTGCAGCCTGTTTAAGAGCAACGATATTTGGACATTCCTGACATAGCTCTATAACTGTCTGCGCTTGCAAATTCACCCCTGTACGTTTAGGGACATTGTAAAGCATGATCGGCAGCGGAATTCGCTCGGCAATCGTTTTAAAATGCATTCGCATTCCCTGCTGTGAAGGACGGTTATAATAAGGAGTGATCAGCATGATTCCGTCAATAGGATACTGAGCAGCCATTTCGCAGCATGCCAAAGTCGTGGCAGTATTGTTGGTTCCGCACCCCATCCAAACCTGCATCCGACGATTCACAATACGAATTACAAAACGAAGAAATTCCTCCTTTTCCTGATCAATCAAGGTACTGCATTCTCCCGTTGTCCCGCATAAAACCAGCCCATCCACTTGATCCTGAATACAACGTTCAATCAAATTTACCGTACTTTTATAGTCAATTTCTCCTGTCTCTGTAAAAGGGGTTACCAAAGCTACCATGATTCTACCCAAAGCAATCATAATCTGCCTCCTTCGTATAAAGCAAAGGTTGAAGCTGACAACCTTGAAGCGCAAGTTTCATTGTTTTTTCAATCAGTTCCCAGCGACTGATACAGCTATTTGGTTTCTTGAATGGATCGTCTTGAAAAAAAGGAACCAAATAGATATTTTTTGTCTGTTTCAAACGAAACAGAGCCTCTGCGGTGTTGCCCAGCATATCATTGGAAGCAATCCCCAAAATCACCGGTTTTTGATTTCGCAGCATGGCTTTGGCCGCCAAAGTACAAGTATGATCATAATCGCCATAAGCCAGCTTGCTGCAGACAGTCGAAGTGCATGGTGCTAGGATCATACAGTCATAATCACAATGAGGTCCTAAGGTTTCCGCTTGCTGAAGTGTTGTCATAACCTCCTGGCCCGTCATCTCCTTTAAGGAACGAATCAGTTCCTGATGTGTTCCAAATCGTGTATCCAGTGTTGCGCTGTTCTCGCTCAACAATGCTGTAATCTGATATCCTTTTTTTCGCATTGCCTCTACTTCCCGACAGATCATTGTGTGATTGCAAAATGACCCGCTGATGGCCCAAATCACTTTCATAAATTCAGCTCCTTTTCAATTTTATCAATTAAATATCGGGCGGCGGTTTCTGGACCAGTGAGAGCTGGAAGCCCTGGAACATGACGAACATTCCACTCCCGCCAAAGAATCTTTTCTACTCCGATTCCCTGAGAGGCAAGATCGATAATCAAAGGCTTTGTCAGCCATTTTTTTACGGTCTGTGTGTTAATCACACAAGCAGCAGCAGTATTGATCAGGATATCACCAGGGGGACAGGCAGACCATTGCGGATAATCAAGAAAAAGATACTTTTCTTTCAGTTCTGTCTGCCGCGTAATCACCCGAAGCTGACAGTCATTCTTGCTTAAAAGCTGCGCTAATGCTTTCCCACAAGCCCCGTAGCCCAATATATCATAACGATAGGTTCGAAAATCACGCGGTGTCTGCATGATCAACAAATCCAATACTCCCTGAGCTGTTAAGTCTGCATTCATCGCTTTGATTTTCGGATCATCTGAAAAATTGATCAAAGGACGATTTAATTCCTTTAGTATCAGACTATCTCGTCCAGTTAAAATGTAGGTTTCCATTTTTGTTAATCGAAGCAGCTCTATCATTGGGATTCGTTGTCCGGCAAGCTCCAGCTCCCCCTGATCATCCAATCCGCTCATTCCAAGAATGACTGCGTCAAACAGAGCGGCTTTTTGTTTAGCAGCAACAAAATCATAACTTTTCCGTATTGGAAAAACTGCAGCACGCTGCTGCAGCAGATCATAAACCCACTGCATCCTGCGATCCTGTATCACTATTGCCAGCTGCATTCTACCACCTCGTATTATCAGATTATGCTAAAAAAAAGAAAATAGCACTCCTGCTCTTCTTTTTTCTAAAACTTCTTTGAATTCCTAGAGCTTCTAATGATTTCGTTCCTGCTTATCAATCAAATACAATGAAAAATTATTAAAACAGACCCTCCCATCTTTTTCCCAATCAAAATCTTTGCAAAACAGTCTTTTCGTTATCAATGTTTTCAGAAATCCCCTGTTTTCTAAAGAACTTAACACAAATAAAGCCTGCTAATAAAGTCCCTGTCTTCTCTTTCTTTACCGTCAAATAGCGTCTTTTCTTTACAAAACCGTATCACAAATTTTCCAATATCAAAAAAACATCCCGACATCGAGATGTTTTATAAACTATTCAAAAGTACAGACAAACCAGTTCTTCTTTCCTTTTTTAATAATACAAAGCGTCTTTTCAAAGGCATTCTCACGATCAACCAAAAATTCCGTGTCGGTCACTTTCTCTCCATTAAGCTGAATAGAACCATGAGTAATCAGTTCACGAGCTTCCCGCTTGCTTGAAGCAATCTTGGCGCTGACTAACACCTCCGTCAATGTTTTCTGATTTTCAATCGCCACATGCGGCATATTGGCAATTCCCTGTTTCAGTTCTTCGAAGCTCAATTCCCGAATATCTCCGCCAAAGAAAGTAGCGGTGATACGTAAGGCCGATTCTAATCCTGCCTTTCCATGAACCAGCTCGGTTAATTCTTCAGCCAAAGCTTTTTGAGCTTTTCGCAAATGCGGCTCTTCTTGAAGACTTTTTTCCACTTCCATAATCTGGTCTGGTGTTCTAAAAGAAAGACGTTTTAAAAGTGAAATTACATCGCTATCTGCTACATTTACCCAGAACTGATAAAACTCATAAGCACTAGTTTTGTTTGGATCCAGCCAGATATTTCCACCCTCGCTTTTGCCAAATTTAGAACCATCTGACTTGGTAATCAATGGAGATGTAACCCCATACACCTTTGCGTTTTCACCGCACATTTTTCGAATCAGATCGCATCCAGAAACCAAATTTCCCCACTGATCCGAGCCTCCAATCTGCAATTCACAGTCATAATTTTCATAAAGTGTCTTAAAATCGATGGCCTGGAGGATCGTATAGGTAAATTCGGTAAATGAAATTCCAGAAGATAGCCGTTTTTGAATGGTATCCTTCGCAATCATATAGCTGACATTAAAATGTTTACCATAATCACGAAGAAATTGCAAAAGATTTAAATTTCCTAGCCAATCAAAATTATTTAGCAGCAGCGCTTTCCCATCTTCAAAATCAAGAAAACGCGCAAGCTGCTTCTTGATTCCTTCAACATTATGCTGAAGATCCTCCATGGTCAGCAGCTTTCTTTCCGTGGTCGGACGAGGATCACCAATCATCCCTGTCGCACCACCACAAAGTGCAATCGGTCGATGACCTGCCATCTGATAACGCCGCAATAACATAATCTGCTGCAAATGTCCAATATGTAACGAATCTGCTGTTGGATCAAAACCGCAATAACACGTCAGCGGACGATTCAAACGCTCGCTCAGCCCTTCCATGTCCGTCACATCCTTAACTAAGCCGCGCCATTGTAATTCTTCTAAAAAAGTCATTTTTATTTTCCTCCTAAAAAAAAGCGCCTCCAATAAGGACGCGCTTGCGTGGTACCACCTTAATTCGGCTATATAGCCCTCTTACCGTTAACGCCGGCGAATCGTCTTTACTTTGCATAAAGATGCTCCAAGCTGTATTCCTCTGGATTGTCAAACTGCTCGCACCCCCCGCAGTCTCTCTTTATGACAAGGATCAAAGTACTCTTTCTTTTCATCGCTATTTTTATTATATTGACATCATCTAAAATGTCAAACACTTTTCACAGAAGTTTAGGCTGAACGCACAATCTGCCAGCTTTTATTTTGTTGATTGACGAGGAGTATACAAATAGCTCAGTTCGATTTCCTTTCCATTTTCTTCTTCTTCATTATTCAGCATCTTGGTCATCACCCGCATTGAAACTGAACCCAGATCATAAGAAGGAATGGCAAAGCTGGAAATCTCAGGCCGCACCATGGAATTATATTTGGTATCCAAAACACAAACCAGTTCCATATCCGTTGGAATTTCAATATGGTTTTCCTTGGCAGCATTGAGGATAGCAAAAGCCTGACTGTCCCGGTTTGCCAGCATCAACTCATGGCGATGCGTTTTCATATACTCATTCATAAATTTATAGGTGGTTCGGTATTCATCAGGAATTCGTAAGAATCCTTCAAACGAAAGACCCGCTTCTTCAAACGCCTTTGCTGCACCATTAGCCATCAACCGCGATGCATTATTGTTCTTGCGGTCTTCCAAAACTACAATATCACGAACTCCCCGTTCAAGATATTCTTTCACAAGCTCATAAACAGCTCGTTCCGTATCCACAAAAACTGAACTGATCTTTTTATCTGAAGTCCGATTTCCAATGATTACAATTGGAATGTTATACTGATTCAATTCATTGATCTCACTTTGGGTCAGTCGATCATTGTAAATAATCACCCCATCTACTCTGGATTTGATGATATTTTCAATGATATCACTGATTTCTGCAATTCCCTCGGTCGTTGTATGCAGCATTACATTATATTTATCAATTTTTGCCACATCCAAAAGCCCGTTAATCACCTGCCCGGTATACGTAAAACTGGCCTCGGGAATCACTAAGGCAATGGTTGTCGTTTTTTGAAGAGCCAGTCCCTGCGCAATCGCATTCGGTTTGTATCCCAGCTTCTCAATCGCTTCTTCTACTTTTTGGCGGGTATTCCCTCGAACAACATCAGAGCCGTTGATAACTCTGGATACCGTGGCCAAAGAAACCCCGGCATAATTGGCTACATCATAAATCGTTACGCGTTTCATCTTCATCACCTGATCTTTCTGCTGTCTGTTCTGTTTCATTCTCTGGATTATTCTCCGGCCGCAGCCAAGCTTTCAAAGAATCGACTGCTTTTTCTGCTACTTCTATCGTCACATCCTTTGTTTTCTCAATAGCTTCATTTACTTTTGGCTTACTGGTAAAATCATCAATCCCGTCTTTGATTACTTCAACAGACTGCCTAGTAATCCGACACGTTTCATCTTTCACTTTATTCAGCCGATCCATCCATTCTTCATTCTGTTTGATCTTTTCAATATCTCCACTGACGCGCTCTGCTACTTTATTATAAGCCTCCAGACAGGCTGATTTGGCGTCGTTAACTTTCTTTTGCAGATCCGGATCTTCCTTTAGATCATGAATGCGGTTTTTCACTTCCATTACAATTTGTTTTGATTTTTCCTGAACAAAAGCACAAGTGGCCTTAAATTGCTCACTCTCAGCAACATCACGGGAAGTGTTTTTCATCATTTCAATCAAACGGCGAAGAAAATCAGCAGCATCATTTTTGATTTCATCTGCCTGCGAAATCTCCTCTTCCTGATCTGCCGCCACTTTGGCTTCTTCCGTAATTTCCTGAATCTGTTTGCGGAGTTCCTCTACAGTCTCCTCAATCGAGCGGTTTTCTTTTTCAGACATTCCAATCTTCTCCTTCCGTTTTTTGACCGTCTTTTGCCTTTAAACCCTCTTCAGCTCCGGCTTCCGAAGCCGGCTTGCTTTTAACCAGATTGTCCCGGATCGATCCAAAGTTTTCTGCTACGAAGGAAACGGCTTGCTTCAAAGCAGCTTCCGTTGAATCATGCAGTCGATCCACCGTATGGGACATTTTCACAGCGGTATCCAGTGGCGCCTGAATTTTTTCAATACTTTCATCCACCCCTTTTACCGTTGATTCCAGCTGTTTCATGCGCCCTGTACATTCTTGAAGAAACTCAATCCCTTTTTTTAAAAAAAGAATCAAATATATCAGCACTGCAGCTCCTAAAATCGGAAGCAGCTGCCCACAGACCATACTTAATGTTTCAATCAGCTGATCGATCATAAAAAATCACCTCTAGTATAATATTACCGTTTTATGAAAATATTTTCAAGAACTTTTGAGAGCGTTTACTTTAAAGCCATTTTCAGCTCAAAGAAAACAGCGGAATACCGCTGTTACTTTTTTTCAGCCTCAATTTGCTTAACACGTTCTGCCAAATGATAAATATCCTTGCTCGACATAAATAGGAAAACTGCAGGGGCCTGTTTCGCCAATAGATGTGCTCCTGTTTCATCCTCAGAAAGGATAATAGAACCAGGAATGATCTCCTGCAAATAATGAATATCAATATCCACCCCGTCTGCATGATCATCAATACTAGTAAAATCCAACAAAAAAATCTGATCTGCTTTCTGTAATGCCTCTTTAAATTGCTCACGAAAATAATAAACACGAGATGCTCGATGCGGTTTAAAAACTGCAACCAGCTTTCGATCCGGATAACGGCGGCGAGCAGCATCAATTGTAATCGAAACCTCAGTTGGATGATGAGCATAATCATCGATATAAATATTCTCCCCTGCTTCTTCTACTACAAAACGCCGCTTAACACCATGAAAGTCACACAGACCTCTTTCAATCTGCTCACAGTTCAATCCTTTCAGCAAGCCAACAACGATGACCGCCAGGCTGTTCCAAAGCAAGTGACGCCCCACAAACGGAAGCGTAAAGCGATATAACGGCTGTTCAAAATGATATAAAGTAAACTGCATTCCCTGTGTATCTTCTTCAATCTCTTTTGCCTGATATTCGCTGTCCTCGCTAAGACCATAGGTGATCATCGGGCAAGCAAAATGACATTTTCTCACTTCCGGATCATCATAAAAAACAATCAATTTCTTCTTCACATTCGCAGAAAATTCTTCATAAGCACGACGATAGTCCGTCTCATCCTTGAAATAATCAACATGATCGATCTCAATGTTGGTAATCACGGCATAGTCTGGATGATAAGCTAGAAAATGACGCCGGAACTCACAGGCCTCTACAATCAGATTTTGCGTATCCGGCTGAATTCTTCCAGTCCCATCGCCAATTAGCCAGCCTGTAGGCTCAGCGTTATTCAACATGGCGGCCAGCATGCCTGTCGTCGTCGTTTTTCCATGGCTGCCAGCAATACAAAAGCTGGTATATCCTTTCATGAATTCCCCTAAAAATTCATGATAACGATAACAGCGCAGAGTCGGATTCAAACGGGCTTTTTTGACTTCACTGAATTCCTCTGAAAAAGCATTGCCAATAATTACAGTGCTCCCATCAGGAATAGACTTCGTATCAAACGGAAAAATCTCAATGTTTCGCTCAAGCAGCGGCTCCTCTGTAAAAAAATGCTTTTCCAGATCCGAACCCATTACTTCATAATCAAGATCATGGAGAATACAGGCTAGAGCGGCCATCCCTGTTCCCTTTATTCCAATGAAATAAATCATCGAATTCCTTCTTTCTGCATTAAGAGTGTTCTTCAAAATCGTCAAACAGGCTCAGATTCTGTCCCTCAGCCATTCGTTTCTGCGATTCTTTTTGAACATTTTCCTCTTCTTCAAATGTCTTCACTAAACTGTCGAAATTCGCCTCAAAATGAATCGGATCGGTCTCTTTTTCCGTATTGAGACTGGTATCAGACAAGGATGCATTTTTCTGCTGTTTTTCAATCAATTCATCAATCGTCAGTGACGGTTCCTCTTCGGTCAATTCAAAATCCATATTGACTGCATTTTCCTCCCGATTAATCCCATAGATCGGACTAATGACAGTCCCTAATACACTATTGGACTTCATCGCTTTCTTTTTCTTAGGGGTATTCGGAACAAAAGACTCACTTCGATTTTCCGGCTCTTCTCCTATCACTCCAAAAATCGGACTGATCACTTGGGTAAATTCATATTCCGGTTTGCTCTTCCTTTCCGATACTGCAATTTTTTTCACTGGTGTCGGCTCTTTTAATTCATCCACACTAATCATCGTTGAGCGACTTTCTTTCTTCAATACTTCTTTGCGGATCGGTTCCTCTTTTTCCTTTAATGTCACCGGTTTAGCCTGATCCGGCAGGATAACATTAGAGACTGGAGGTAATTTCAATTCCTCTTTTTCCGTTTCTTCTACTTCCTCTTCGACAATCACCTCATCAAATAAGACATCCATCATTTTTTGAAAAATATTTTTACCCATGAAATTCCCTCCTTTTATTCCATTTCATCCACGATGTTTCCTTCATCCTCGATCGGCAGATCTTCTTCCTGATCCATTTCTGGATCCTCCATCATCTCTTCTTCTGTTTCCTGAGGATTCATTCCCATCAGTTCTTCAATTCTTCCGCTATCTGGAATTACCGTTTCAAATAGATCCAATTTTTCTTTAACATATTCCGTGGAAGGCTTGGAGGAATAGGCTGCAATGACTTTTTCAGCATCGACGTCCACTGTTTTTCCTATTTTCATCATCATTAAAACCAATTCCTCAATTTCAGCATATTCGCAATAAGCGTAAAAATTGACATAAGCCATGCTCAGATCGATAAAATACTTGCTATCCTGAAGATCATAAACCGTAAGCATGTAATGGAATTCAAGATCATTATAATCTACATACGATCCTTCCATCGCAATCATCGCTGCAGAATCTATTTGTTCATTGAATAAAATTTCATCATAAAACCGGGTATTGATCACCGAAGCAATATCCAAATTCATGATAAACTCCCGCCCATTCAGCAAAAATACATTTCCCGTTTGGGTCGAATCGCGACGTCCGACGCTTGGTTCGATGTAATAGCGATACAACGGTTTATTGTTATCGGCCAGATCGTCAATCGGAGCCTGCGCCATAGTCGCAACAGAATTCTCCAGCCGAAGTTTCAGATCAGTCTGTGTACTGGCGCAGCCGGAAAGCAGCATCAGACACAAAACCAAATGAATTTTTCTCATCGGTACGATTCCTCCATTAGAGATATTTTACCACAAGTCAAAATAAACATCATCCATTTTTCTGCCAGATTGCCCGATAAATCGGCTGCCCCAGCTCAAGGAATCGTTTCTCGTATTCGGTGAGTGCATCTTCCGGATGCTCCTTCCGCCGAAAGTCCACACTGACCTCCGCCAATTTCCAGCCACAGTCTGCAAATTCTAACAGTGAAAACTCAAAAAGCGTACTGTTATCGGTTTTCATGATAACCCTTCCTTGTTCTGCCAGACATTGTTTGTACTGCTCAATAAAGCCGCGATGAGAGAGCCGTCTTTTTTTATATCCCGATTTTGGCCAAGGATCAGAAAAATTCAAATGGATCACATCAATCTCCTTTTCCTCAAACCATTCTGATAACTGCCCCGCATCCTGGACGATAAAACAAAGTCGTTTTGATTCCATTTCCACCGCTTTTTTCACGGCAACAGCCGCTACGTTACGTTCACGTTCAATCCCGATCCAGCCGGAATGCTCCTCTTTTACTGACATTTGGGTACAATAATCCCCTTTTCCACAGCCGATTTCAACATGAAGACTTTGACAGTTCAGATATTCCTTCCATTTTCCTTTATAGTTTTTTGGATCATTGATCGCCAGCTCTGGATGAGCTTCTAAAAATGGGGCTGCCCACGTTTTTTTTCGCATTCGCATTGTATTCACCTCAAACTGATTTTATTTTATCAAAGACCGCAGCAATTTAAAACTGCTCTTTTAAAAAACAAAAAGTCTGAATTCCGACTAAGTTTATCTTCTTTTCTAGTTTTGCAAACCTTCTGTCTGCAATATCAACTAAAAAAGGATCGTGTTCATTTTAATCACAAACACAATCCTTCTCACCGGATCATTCCAACAAAACCAAATAAATCCTTTTCTGATTTACATTAAAGATAGAACGGCTTATTCAAGCTCAGTGACTGTCCTTTTTCTTAAAAACGCGTTTTTCTCCCTGAGATTTTTCACGCCGCTGCGGTTCAACATAATCGGCCGGTTTTTCTAACAGATCCCGTGCTGAAACATTAATCCGTCCTTTTTCATCAATCTCCGTCACCACGACACGGACCACATCGCCTAATTTTAAACGATCTTCCGGTTTTTCTACACGCTCCCAAGCAATCTTGGAAACATGCAGCAAACCATCGGTGTCTCCAAACAAATTGACAAAAGCTCCAAATTTCTCAAGTCGAACAACCTTCGCTTCAAAGATCTCACCGACCTTGGCCTCGCGGATGATATTTTCAATGGTTTCTTTAGCTTTGGCTAAAGCGGCGCTGTCACTGTGGTAAATCACACAGGTTCCATCATCTTCAATATCGATCTTCACATTGTCGCAATCGGCAATGATCTGGTTAATCACCTTTCCACCAGTTCCAATGACATCTCGGATCTTATCCACCGGAATCATCATGGTGACCATCTTTGGCGCATATTTGCTGACTTCTGGACGAACTTCGCTAATGGCTCCCATCATATTTTCCATGATTTCAGCCCGTCCTTTTTTCGCCTGTGCTAATGCTTCTTCCAGAATCTGACGGTTGATCCCATCAATCTTGATATCCATCTGCAATGCTGTGATACCATTTTTGGTTCCAGCCACCTTAAAATCCATGTCTCCATAATGATCTTCCATGCCCTGAATATCTGTCAGGATCGTATAATGCTCTCCCGTTGTGATCAAACCCATGGCTACTCCAGCAACTGGCGCTTTGATTGGCACTCCAGCAGCCATCAAAGCCATCGTACCAGCACAGATACTGGCTTGCGAGCTGGAACCATTGGACTCCAGAACTTCAGCAACCAAGCGAATCGTATATGGGAATTCCTGCTCACTTGGAATCACTTGAAGCAAGGCTCTTTCACCCAATGCGCCATGCCCGATTTCACGGCGTCCCGGAGATCCCATCCGCCCCGTTTCTCCAACTGAATAAGGCGGAAAATTGTAATGATGGATAAACCGCTTGCTTTCAATTTCAGTCAGGTCATCAATGATTTGATTATCGCCCAACGCTCCCAAGGTACAGCAACTTAAAACCTGTGTTTCTCCACGGGTGAACATCGCTGAACCATGAACACGAGGCAAAAGATCGACCTGACTGTTTAGCGGACGAAGTTCGTCCACCTTTCTTCCATCAGGACGGATTTTTTCCACTGAAATCAAACGGCGAACTTCCATCGCAACAATCGTATGGCAATATTCCCGCACCTGTTTCACAGCTTTTTCTTTTTCTTTCTCACTAGGATAGTCTTTCGCTTCGAATAATGTGACCATCTCCTCGGTAATTTCATCAATTTTGCCATAGCGTTCCAGCTTTTCATGGATCCGGACCGCCTCTTCCAGACGTGCCTTTGCTTTTTCATTGATTTCTTCAATGATCTCAGGGGCGATCGCGTAAAGTGTTACTTCCATTTTTTCTTTACCACAAGCCGCAATGATCTCCTCCTGGAATGCACAAAGCTTTTTGATGTATTCATGGCCGAACATCAGTGCATCGATCATGGCCTCTTCAGATACCTCCTTGGCCCCGGCTTCCACCATGTTGATTGCATCCTTTGTACCAGCAACAGTCAAATTAATATCAGACCGTTCCATCTGCTCCACGGTCGGATTGATCACAAACTCTCCATCTACCCTACCGACAATGACGCCAGCAATCGGACCATTGAATGGAATATCAGAAATTCCTAATGCACAAGAAGCTCCCAACATGGCAGCCATCTCCGCTGGAACATCTGTATCCACCGAAAGTACTGTATTAACCACTTGAACCTCGTTGCGAAAACCTTCTGGGAAAAGCGGCCGAATCGGACGGTCGATCATTCGGGCAGCCAATGTTGCATGCTCACTCGGGCGTCCTTCACGCCGTAAAAATCCCCCCGGAATTTTTCCGACGGAATAGAGTTTCTCTTCAAAGCTGACTGTCAGCGGAAAAAAATCAGTATCTTTTGCAGTATGATCTGCAGTTGCAGTTGAAAGCACAACAGTATCATCATATCGCATCAAAACAGAGCCACCTGCATGCTTGGCAATTTCGCCCGTTTCTAGCGTACAATTTCTGCCACA
>CALVGQ010000033.1 GCA_944327135.1 uncultured Erysipelotrichaceae bacterium
TCAATACTACCACAAAAGCAAAAATCAAGGCAAAACGTGTTTTTTGGGTTATCCGTTTTCCAAGCTGATAGGCCGAAATCAAAACCAAAAGACCGCCAATCACTGCAGGAAGGCGAACCAGGAACAAATTAAAATCCCAACAGTCCAGAAGCTTGACCAAAAAAGCATAGCAATAGGCATATAAAACGCTTTGTGCGCCAAAGAAACTATTAAAACAGACAGGAAAAGGATACTGATAGCGATCGACTCCAAAATGAGCAAGACTGAAAGCATCATAGGCCATCCCTGCCTCATCGACATGGAATCCACGCGGAACATCTGTAATCGCATAAAGTCTTGTAAACAGAAAAAGAATTCCAATTCCAAGCAAAAGCATGCCCTTGGATTTTAAAAAGAACAATCGGTCTCGTTTTTTATTTTGTGCAAAATGACGTTCAAAATAACCGACATTCTGCTTATACATCCCGATGCAGCAAAACAATGCAAAAAAACAAAACAGACAAAAAGTGAAAAACAAATAGATGGTTTCCATATCTCAGTGACTGACAATCCCCTTTTGATATAACTATAAAAAAATTGCATGAAAAATGCAATTTTTTTATTGAGTGATCTTATCGGCAACAATCAATCCATTGGCTGCCGCCTGACTTAATGAACGGGTGAAACCTGCCCCATCTCCTAAGGCATAAATTCCAGCAGCCCCTGCTAATTCAAACTCCGTTGCCTTTGGCCGGGCACTGTAGTATTTGCATTCGATTCCATAAAGCAAAGTATCATGATTAGCTGTTCCTGGAGCGACTTGATTGAGGGCATGCAGCGTTTCAATGATGTTATCCAGCTGACGTTTTGGCATACAAAGGCTGAGATCACCCGGAACCGCCTGAAGACTCGGGCGAACCGTTGACTCTTTAAGCCGTTTTTCATCGGTTCGTCGGCCTGCTTCAAGATCGCCCAGCCGCTGAACCAAAACGGAGCCTCCGGAAATTTTGTTGGCCAAGCTGGCAACATAGCGGGCATATTCGATTGGTTCATTGAAAGGCTGTGTAAAACGAATGGTACTTAAGAGCGCAAAATTAGAATTCTGTGATTTTCGGCTTTCTTCTTTATACGCATGACCATTTACAGTCAATACCCCATCCGTATTTTCCGTAACAACGTGGCCCCGCTCATTGAAGCAAAACATCCGGGTTGTATCGCCGTATTTTTTAGAACGGTAGAAGATCTTCGGCTCATAGATCTTTTTGGAAAAATGATCCCAGACCACCGCCGACAGTTCCACACGAACCCCGATATCTACCTGATTGTTGGTACACTCAATACCATTGCGGCGGCACCAGTCCGTAAAGACTCGTGATCCGGCACGCCCTACGGCAAAAATGATCTGTCCTCCTTGAACCCGGTATTCTTTTTGTTCGTGGACAAAACAAACTTCCATCGTTTCTTTAAAAACATCGGTAATCGTTGAACGAACTTCAATCTGGATCTTTTCTTTCAGAGCTTCATACAAGCGCATCATCGTATGATAATTGGCATCCGTTCCCAGATGCTTGACTTCCGCCTGCTGCATATGCAGATCATATTGCAGGCAAAGCCGCTTCAAATCATCGCTTGGTGTAAACCGTTCTTTAGGCGCTCCAAATTTCATGAGGATCGCATCCGCTTCATTGATGTAGCGAAGCACCTCGCTGCTTTCCATAAAATCCGGCAGCCAGCCACCATATTCACTGGAAATAATGTATTTTCCATCTGAAAAAGCCCCGGCCCCGGCAATTCCTTCCATGATATTGCACGGATCGCATTTAACACATTTGGTCGTTTTTTTGGCGATGATCGGGCATTGACGCTGCTCTAGCGACTGTCCTCTTTCTAACAGCAGCACCGACAGATTCGGGCGGTTTTCAATCAGCCGCCATGCGCACATCATTCCTCCAATTCCACCGCCAATGATGATCACATCATACTTCTTTTTATAATTCAATGATCCTGCCTCCTTTTGTCCGTCGAATATTCTAGCATAAAAAACAAAATTGTAAATGTTCTTTCAGCTTCCATCACTTCTTTTATTTTTTAGTTTTCAGTGGTTGTCATCGAGAAAAGGCTAAACTCAGTGTATAATAGAATCGAAAGAGAGAATATTATGCATAAAAAAAAAGAAATCCTGATTTGCCTGCATGGCTTTGGAAAAAAACGTACTGCTGAATTGGAATGGATTCAAGAATGTTTCCAAAATGAAATGGAAATCGCCATGCCCAATTTATTTGATCCCTCTGATGCCAAAGATGACAATGGGGTCCTTTGGACCAATCGCGCCTATCTGTTTGTTGAGGAAATGCTGGCTAAAGGATATCAGGTCCATTTACTTGGTTTTTCTATGGGAGGGGTCATCGCTTGTTATTGTGCCTCAAAACTTCCTGTGCAGAAATGCATTTTATTAGCTCCTGCTTTTGATCTGATCAACTTGAAAAATGTCAACAATCTGCTGATGACCTTCCGAAAAACAGGCGCCTATGATGAAACTCAAAATTTCAACCATCTTCCTAGCTCATTCTATCATACCCTGTTTGACGTGGTCTTGATGTATCGGGATTCAGCCAAAAATTTAGAAGTCCCCACCTTAATGATTCAAGGCATGCAGGATTCCATCGTTTCTTATCGAGCCGCACGACACTATTTTCATCAGTTTCCATCTAAGCGAAAACAGCTGTTTCTTTTAGAAAAAGGACATCATGTCTTGACCGAAGACAAAGGAGTCCGTCAGGAAGTGGTTGCCTTGATTCGTCTGTTTTTGAACGATCAGATCATTCTGGATGAGACAAATGAGGATTCGATTGAAAAAGGATCACAGAGATAAAGTCAAACTTTTCCCGGTGATCCTTTTATTTTCCGCGGCTAACCAGAATTCGATTCAATTCCTTATAGACTCCGCTGGTTATCCCAATTTCGCATTCAAATCCTGTTCGTCTTTGCAGTTTTCCGATATCCAGGATGACACCATCCAAAATGGTGACCTCAGGCTGAATTTTCCTGATCTTGACTTCTTCTCCTGTCGTTCTTCTGACGACATCAATGATGCTGCGCAAACTGTATCCTTTTCCGCTTCCAACATTGAGGATTTCATTGGAAACTTCATTTTCCAGCAGCAATTCGATGGCTTTGGCAAAATCCGTGATATAAAAATAATCACGAATCGTGGTTTCTTCCTTCAGCATCTCAAAAACTGCGCCATCCAAAGCTTTTTCAAGCAGGATCGGAATCACTCCCTGACGTTTGTTGGTCATCCTGAAGCCGCCATAAGGACTGGCTAAACGCAGGATCAGGTAATCCAGCGGCCCGTTTTCTACTACTTTTTCCAGGCGAACTTTACTGCGGGTATAAAAATTCACTGGATGAACCGGGGTTTCTTCATTGACCGGAACGGTCGTATTGCCGTAAACGGCCCCTGATGAAATAAAAATATATTCCCGTGCCCCTTTGTTTTTTAAAAAAGCAAGAAGAACGCGATATTTTTCTTCCAGCTCCTCCAAAAAGCTTTCTTCCTGGTCGCTTTTTGCATGATTGTCTACTGTGGAGATGGTGTCAATTACCACCGCATCTTGAAAATCAACGGTTTCCAGCTGCTGTGAATCAAATACGTTGGCAGCGGTAAACCGCTGATACATCAAAGCGCTATAAGGGCTTTCTGCTCCAACACAGGTCAGCTGATTCGTATAATGGCTGAGTTGTGAAGTCAGGTTATAACCTAAATATCCGCATCCAAGCATTACGATCTTCACTTCGTTACTCCTCCTTTGTCCGCAAGCTGCATTGATATCCCTGCTTTTCCAATCCATCCAACGTTTTCTTTAAGCTAATCTGATCGGCCGGCTGATCGATCAAACCAGCTTCATAAAGCTGATCAAACTCTGCCTTTGTACAATCCAAAATGATCGTTATCTGCAGACCGTCTTCTTTTTTCACGATTTCGACCTCAGTCCCATGCTGACTTGCCTTTAAAGCTTGAAACAGCCCATCAAGCATTTCCTCCATCTTCTCACTTTCCGCAGAGATTCCCAGAGCGTCATAAGTAAAAAAAGCCGTTTCCGTCTGCGTGATGACCTGATCCCCTTTGGAATACAGCAGAATTTCATTGTTCTGTTCTGTCAAACGGCATATCGTGCTTCGTTCTTCTTGCCCACAACCAAAGCAAAAAAACAAGGGAGCAAGCAGACCAATATTTTTTATTTTCATTGAGACCATCCTGACTCTTCCTTTTTTATTTTAACACAATTTTAATAAAAGTACCTATTCACTTTTTTATTCCTTTTTTACTTTTTTAGCTGATAAGAAGAAAATCCTTTTTTTGAAAGATACAAATACTTTTTCTTTTTTAGCTTTAACCCAAAAAAAGTCTTTTTCTTAGGGATATTTTCCTTTTTTTAAAAAAATCAAGCCCAAAATTAAATTTAATTTTTCCCTTCTCGGAAATTCCCTTTATCCAGTATAATCATGACCGCTTATATTTTTAATAAGGAGGAAAATACGACTATGCTTCACGAATTATCCAAGATCCTAAAACGAATGGGATTCTCCACCACTTTGAATGGCTATGACTATTCTCGGTATGCAATTTTACTGGCGATTGGAAATCCAGCTTTGATTCGTCATATGACAACACTTCTTTATCCTGCTGTCGCTGAACATTTCCAAGTCTCTGCAAGCAGCGTCGAACGCTGCATTCGCAATGCGATTGAATCAGCTTGGCTAAGAGGTGATTCTGATTTCAATTATGATCTTTTTCAATATTCGATTGATATTCAACGTGGAAAACCGACCAATTCTGAATTTATTTCTGTCATTACCGAATACTTTTTGATCAAACAGGAAACAGAATCAAAGCTGAATCAAGAACATCAGCTGGAAAATTATAAAAATGGATAAATTCATCGGCATTGCTGCAAAAGAAAGTCAGAAAAGGGGACAGACTTTCATCTTGCAGAAAACTTTCAATTTTCAATTATTTTTTCTTCGCTGTCTTTCCATCATTCATAAAAGCTGAAGAAATTATCACCCAATTGATTTTTTTCGCTTTCTTTTCATCAAAAAAACAATTAACATTTTGATTTTTTTCAAAAGAAATTTCTTTAAAATTAAATTGAATTTTCTGAAAATCAAAAAAACGATTCGAGTTTTTATCGAATCGTTTTTGCTTTTATCGTGCTTTTCCACTTCAAATTTCGTTGATTCCAATCCTATTCTTTGATCGAATCAGCAGTACTACATTTTCGATATGAGTATTGTTGTCCAAACTCATATTTACATTAGCCTCTAAAGAAGCCACTAACTTTAATTTACCACTTTTCGATTAGAAAACATTTTTCTATCAACTATCTCCTTTTTTCTTTACTATGTTTTGAATATTTTTAATGCTTTCCAAATATTCCTCTTCAACCGGTGACAAATTCTGTACCTGGTATTTCCTATACTCTTTTGTCGCCTTCTCCATTGCCTGCGCATGACTGACTGTACCGGCACCCTGCAGCACCTTTTCCCCTGTAGTCTTCAAAACATTATCAAGATGCTCCACATAATCTGACATATATATAGGATGATGGCGCATAGCCTGAATTTCTGCAAAATCAAAATATCCCGATACAATATTATTCAATATTTTCAATTCTTCATCATTAAGGTAATTCTTTGCAATGCCTATATCCTTTAAAGTAGGAA
>CALVGQ010000034.1 GCA_944327135.1 uncultured Erysipelotrichaceae bacterium
TAACCGGGGCCTGCGTCTTTGCACAAAGCGTCTTTGCCGCTATCTCTACCTTATTTTCCCGCGCCAGATGAAACGCCTCTTCTTCATTCAAATGCAAGATCGGAGAAAGCTTTAAAAGTCGCCAAAGCCGATCGGACGGAATCTGATCCAGCCGCGGTCCTGGAGCGAAAAAAATCGGCTTCTTTTTTTCTTCCAAAAAGCTCACCAGCGCTTCTCCGGTTTTTTCCTCGACTTCCAAGCCGCTGACATAGATTCGCTCGATGCTTGAAAAATCCAATTCATCAAACCATTTCGGATCAAACTGATATTCTGCTCCATGATGGGAAAGAAACGTCCTTTCCCCATCCTGATCGACCAAACACAAACAGCAACCGTTATCCTGCCCTTCGATCCTTGCAATGGGATGATCTTCATTTTGAAAAAGCAGCTCGTTAACACAGTTGGCAAACATCCCGCTGCCAATCGGACTTCCCAGCACCGCCTCCTGTTTGAATAGCTTGAGCATATGATAAACATTATAAGCCATTCCGCCCAAGGAAGCCCGAATCGATTGCGTATGCACATCCTCTTTAAATTGCGGAAGCCGATCGACCCGAACGACCAGATCCAATACCGTCGATCCTATCACCAATGTTTTCATCTACATTCTCCTCTCCAGCATCGAAAAGGCCGCCCTCAGGCAGCCTTTTTTTGGTTCTCATTCAAAATTCCAGTCAAAAAAACTCGCAGTTTTTCCATCGTTATATCGGAAACACAGTGCTCCATATGACAGGCATCCTCTTCCGCCACACTCTCTTCGATTCCTAAAACTTCGGTAAAGAATCGTTTAAACAGCTTATGTCGCTCATACACCTTAGCTGCATAAAGCCGTCCTTCGTCGGTCAAAAGAATCGTCCCATAGCGCTGCTGCAGAATATATCCGGCTTCTTTCAAAACTCCCATTGCTTTATTGACGCTCGGTTTGCTGACATTCAGCATTTTAGCAATATCGCTCATTCGTACCTGCTGGTCTTTTTCAGTCAAAATCAAAATGGCTTCCAGATAATTTTCTGTTGCTTCATTGATTTTCATGGCTCAACACCTCTACACTTCTTTGCATTGATTATATCAGAATTTCAGCCGACCAACAACCTGAACGATTCCTTCTGCGAATGCTCAGCCCCACCCCAGCAGCAAGCCGAAAAGCCGGACCAGCAAGGCCACCACCCAGGCAAGCGCGCATTGTCCCAGCACTACAGCTATTGCCCATCGGCCGCCAAGCTCTCGTTTGATCGACGAAACTGCTGCAACGCAAGGAGTATAAAGCAAACTGAAAACCAACAATGATAGGGCCGATAGCGGCGTGATGGTTGCCAGCAAGGCCTCCGTCGAGCCCAGCAGGACCGATAAAGTAGAAACGACGCTTTCTTTGGCTAAAAAACCAGTAATTAAAGCGGTTGAAATGCGCCAATCGCCAAAGCCCAAAGGCGCAAAAATCGGCGTGATCCAACCAGCCACCAAAGCCAGAAGACTATCCCTGGAGTCTGTAACCATCCGCAGCTGCAAGTCAAAGTTCTTCAAGAACCAGATCACGATCGTTGCCACAAAAATCACGGTAAACGCTCGCTGCAGGAAATCTTTGGCCTTTTCCCAAAGCAATTGAGCTACATTACGGGCAGAAGGAAGGCGATAGTTTGGAAGCTCCATGACAAAGGGCACCGCTTCCCCCTGAAAAAGCGTCCCTTTTAAAAGCTGTGCCATCAAAATCGCCATCAAGATCCCCAAAAGATACAATCCTACCATGATCGCTCCCGCCTGTTGCGGGAAAAAAGCAGCGGTAAAAAAGCCATAAATAGGAAGCTTCGCTGAACAGCTCATCAATGGCGTCAATAAGATCGTCATTTTCCGATCCCTTTCCGAAGGCAAGGTACGACTGGCCATTACCCCTGGCACCGTACACCCAAATCCAATCAGCATCGGAACGATACTGCGGCCAGAAAGTCCGATTTTCCGCAAAAGTTTATCCATCACAAACGCTACCCGCGCCATATACCCGCTGTCTTCCAGCATGGATAAAAAGAAAAACAGTGTCACAATGATTGGCAAAAAGCTCAGTACTGTTCCAACTCCGCTGAAAATGCCATCCATCACTAAGGAATGCAGCGCTTCATTTACTCCCTGGGCCCTCATCCAAGCATCCACAATACTTCCTAGCCAACCGATCACGGTTTCCAGACAGCCAGACAAGAAACTTCCAAGCACATTAAAGGTCAAAAAGAAAACCACCGCCATGATCAGCACAAACGCCGGAATGGCTGTATAGCGTCCTGTCAGGATCTGATCGATCTGACGGCTTCGGCGATGCTCAGCGCTCTCATTCGGCTTGATCACCGTTTCCCGACAGACTCGATCAATGAAATCATAACGCATATCGGCTATTGCTGCTGCCCGGTCCAGACCACGCTCCTGCTCCATTTGATAAATAATGTGTTCTACCATTTCCTTCTCATTCTGATCCAGCTCTAGCTTCTTAAGGATCAGTTCATCTCCTTCGACCAGCTTGCTTGCCGCAAAACGAACCGGAAGATCCGCTCTTTTGGCATGGTCCTCAATCAAATGCATCAGCGCATGCAAACAGCGATGAACCGCTCCATTGTGATCCTGCGGTCCACAAAAATCCTGACGATCCGGTTTTTCCTGATACATCGCCACATGCAGGATATGGCTGATCAGCTCATGGATCCCTTCATTTTTTGATGCTGAAATTGGAATAACCGGGATCCCCAGCAGCATTTCCATCCGGTTGACATCGATTGATCCGCCATTTTCCTTGACTTCATCCATCATATTTAACGCCAGCACCATCGGCACATCCAGCTCCATTAGCTGCATCGAAAGATACAAATTTCGTTCAATGTTGGTCGCATCAACGATATTGATAATTCCTTTTGGCTTTTCCTCTAGAATAAACTGGCGAGTCACAATTTCCTCATTGCTGTATGGCGACATCGAATAAATTCCCGGCAGATCGGTAACCTTGGTATTTTCATGACCGCGGATCACACCATCCTTGCGATCCACCGTCACTCCTGGAAAGTTGCCGACATGCTGATTCGAACCAGTCAGCTGATTAAACAGCGTCGTTTTCCCGCAGTTCTGGTTTCCCGCCAGCGCCAAGGTCAGTAAGGTTCCCTTAGGGAGAGGATTTTCCTGTTCCTTGTCATGATATCGTCCCCCTTCTCCCAGACCTGGATGCGCTAAGCTGCGCAGGGTCTCTTTTTTTCGAATTTCTTTTTGATCTTACGCCGGTTTTAACGTGATTCGCGCCGCATCCTCCAGACGCAAGGTCAGCTCATACCCATGGATCCGCAGCTCCATCGGATCTCCCATTGGCGCATATTTTACCAGAGTAACTTGTGCCCCCGGAATGATTCCCATATCCAGAAAATGCTGCCGCAGTGCCCCTTCTCCGCCAACAGAAAGCACTTCCGCGGTCTTCCCTAGCTCCAGCTCTTTCAATGTCACAGAAATTCCCCCTTCATCCGTGTATGTTTCGGCTAACTTCTCACCTTGGCTATTATAGCACAGTTTCTGCCCTATCCACCATTTTCCGATCTTTCCTGTCTTCTTTAATCAAAAAATCCTGGTTTCCCAGGATTTATTTCCGAATGATCTGTGCAAAAGGCTTCCGCAAAGCCAGATAAAGAATTACAGAAACTCCCACACAAATCACAGCATTGAACAAAGTAACTCCACCCGTCCATGCCAAAATGATGCTTGCCGCTTCTGCTCCGACCCGTAAAATATATCGTTTAAACAAATACCCGATGATTGGATCAAAGATCACATTAAAACCCAATCCAGCCGCGGCGCAAAGGGCTGCGATCCGAGCTGCGGCCCGATTGTCCCGTGCTTTAAAAAGCTGAAGCTTCTTTGCTAACGTTCCAGAAATCCATCCGATACAAAACTTCAGTAAAAAAGTTTTCGGCGCAGAAACGACATACCGCGGATCCAGCAAATCTGCAAAAGACAAACCGATCGCCCCCGCAATGCCCCCTTCCACCGGCCCTAACAAAAGGGCCGAAACAACTACCACGGCATTCGCCACATGGATTGCTACCGAAGATCCTGCCGCTAAAGGGATGTCAATTTTCCCATAGCTGAAAACAACATAATTCACTGCCGCAAAAATCGCAATAAATGCCATCGTTTTCGTTGTTTTTTTCATTGTTTGACCCCTTCATCCAAATCCTGCTGAATATTTTTAAGACGGGCATATTCTTTTTCTTTTTTCCCAAGGATCACTGTGTTTTCATGGATGAAAATCGGACGTTTAACCAGCATTCCATCACTCGCCAGCAATTTCAGCTGTTCTTCCTCGCTCATCAGCGGCAGCTTTTCTTTGAGCTTCAATTCTTTATATTTTAATCCGGATGTGTTGAAAAATTGCTTCACTGTCAAACCGCTCCTTTTAATTAGGGAACGCAGCTCCTCTTCGTTTAACCGCTCCTCCTTAATATCCCGTTCTTCAAATTGAAAACCCTGTTCCTTGAGCGACTTTTTGGCTGCCTGACACGTACTGCACTTTGAATAACCAATCAACTGATCCATTTCCGATTCCTCCTTCCTCAGCGCGAAAAAGGACGGTCTTTCCCGTTCCTTTTTTAATTAAATTTTTCTATTCTGCGACTAAGCGCCTGGGCCCCATCGCGCTGTCCTTTCCCCAGCACGGTGGCACCATTAAGAACCTGCTTTCCTGCATACAACCGAGCCAGCTCACTTTTCTTGACCAGATAACCGGTCACCCGAACAACATCGCTATTGCTGGTATAACCGGAAAAATAACGCATTCCCTGAGCAAATGCACCCTTGATCACATCCACCAGAGCTTCCGGTGTATTCAGCCAGGTCTCTTCAAAGGTAAAGATATCCCCGATCCCTGTTGGAAAATAACGATGAAAACGCGCAGAATGCATCAGATGCACAGACAGCTCCGGCTCTGCTCCAATTGGAATTCGCACCCCTGGCGTGTTAAATCGCCCATCATCGCTGATGCCCACCTGAGCATGCATGCCATACCGTGAACCCACTTTGCTGCACCCGATGCCCGGATGTGCCTGAACCAGCGCTTCCATTTTCTGACAGATCGCTTCACCCAAATCATCCGCCTGTGGATTATTGCCAAATCCTTTTTTAGGATCCTCTATATGCAGCAACGTATTCACACACTCAGCCAGTCCTACAACGCCCACCATGCCGGTAAACTTTTCACGCTCGATGAATCCTTCCGTTACCAAGAAGTTTGCATCAAAAAAGACAGATTCTTCGATCATGAACCGAATTCTTCGATCGATCAGCTCCAGCAGAAGATTCATATAATACGGCAGCACCCGATCCATAAAATCCGCTATGTCTGTAGCCTGCAGGGCCGCATTATGCAGCTTGATCCGGCTTAACGTATAGCCTCCGCCGCCAATTTTAAGCAAATTCATGCAGCTGGCAATCGCATAATCCGCTCCCCATTCCTTTTGAATCATCGGATCGTTTGCGAAACTTGGCTTCGCCGTTTTTAATAAACAATGAGCACATTTCGCCGCAAATTCATCACTAGTCAGCTCAGGATCATATTTCAACGTGATATTAGGAACCGCCAGCTGCATTTCCTCTGTCAGCTCCAAAATCATTTTCCCGGTGACCTTTTCCCTCGGGCCAATGTTCGCATGAACAAAAGAATCGGGGATCGCCTTATCAATATGTTTCAAAAAGAGCTTCAAAGTACGCTTTGCCCGATCCGGTTCTTCTTTCAGTACATACGGTTCCAGCAACTCATCCAACGCACCCAAATAGACCGGATACCCTCCTGCAGAAGGAATATGTTTATAGAAAATCAACAGATTGTTGCACGCTTCCTGAAGATCTTCCGGTACGGATAATTCCAGGAATTCACATCCTTTGGAAAAAAGCAAAGAAAAATCCGGAATAACATAGCGCGGCCGAAAAGGAGCATTTCCCTCATAAAGATCACATAGCACCCCTTTTTCCATCGCTTCTTTCAGCTCTTCCGTCATACAAACCGGACCCACGGTATCCTCACCGATCTTATACAGCTCCAAGACCTGCTGCATAAATGTCAATCGGGGATTGTGGATCACGTTCATCGCATTATTTTCTCTTTCCTGACTGATCATACCCGTTTTTTCAGACATCCTTTTTATTATCCTCCTGTTTTCTGAACAGGGTTATTATACCATTTTTCCTCCTCTGTGAAAGCAGATTTATTCTCAATTATCACTTTTAACAATCCTGCCGTTTTTCTCCTGCCTATTTTCTTTTAAAGGCGGCATTTTAAGCCCTCTTTATTATTTAAGAGAGCTTTATTCTTTCTCTTCTTCAAACTGGCTGTTATACAAAGTAGCATAAAATCCATTTCTTGCCAACAATTCTTCATGCGTTCCCGTTTCCACGATATCTCCGTCTTTCATCACCAGAATACAATCCGCATCACGAATCGTCGAAAGTCGATGCGCAATAATAAAGCTGGTTCTTCCCTTCATCAGATTTTCCATGCCCTTTTGGATCAAGACCTCAGTTCGCGTATCCACAGATGAAGTAGCCTCATCCAGGATCAAAATCTTCGGATCAGCCAGAAAAGCCCGGGCAATCGTCAGCAGTTGTTTTTGACCCTGCGAAATATTCGTGCTCTCTTCATTGATCGTTGTTTGATAACCATTTTCCAGAGTCCGAATAAAATGATCGACATAAGCTAGATCTGCTGCCCGTTTTACCTCTTCATCAGAAGCCTCCCTGTTTCCATAACGAATATTTTCCATGATCGTTCCACTAAACAGCCACGCATCCTGCAGCACCATTCCAAACAAAGAGCGCAGATCGCTCCGGGTAAACGCTGTAATATTCTGACCATCGATCGTAATCGCTCCGCTGTTTAATTCATAAAACCGCATCAGCAGCTTTACCATGGTCGTTTTCCCCGCGCCGGTAGGCCCGACAATCGCAACTCGGCTTCCAGCCGGTACGCGAGCACTGAAATCATGGATGATTATTTTATCTGGAGTATAACCAAAGCAAACATGGTCAAAACATACTTCGCCCTTGATCTTTAGTTTTCCCTCGTCATCATAAAGCGAAAGCGGATGAGCAGTTTCCGGAAGCTGTTCCGGCTCATTCAAGAATTCAAAAACCCGTTCTGCCGCAGCCGCTGTAGACTGCAAGACATTCATGATCTGAGCCGTCTGAGTGATCGGCTGATTGAACTGACGCACATAAGTAATAAACGCCTGAATATCTCCAATTTGAATAGCACCGTCAATCGCCAAAATTCCTCCTAAAAGGCAAACTCCGACGTAGCCCAGATTCTCAACAAAACCGGTAATGGGCTGCATCATGCGAGAAAGGAATTGGCTTTTCCAAGCCGCATCATACGGCTGATGATTCAAATTTTCAAACCGCATCACGCTTTTTTCTTCCCCATTAAAGGCTTTCATGACCAAATGGCCGCCATACATTTCTTCCACATGACCATTGACTTCTCCAAGCAATTGCTGCTGCTTAAAATGCCGCTGCGAGCGCTTGATAATCAAAGAAGCGAAAATGCCTGAGCAAGGAATCACTAACAATGCCATCAGCGTCATTTGCCAGCTGATCGAAATCATCATCAGCAGCACTCCCAAAATCGAAACCAACGAAGTAAGGATCTGCTGAAGCGACTGGTTCAAGCTCCGTGAAATCGTATCCACATCATTGCTCACGCGGCTCAGCACCTCACCATGCGTCGTCTTATCAAAGTAGCTAAATGGCATCCGATTGATTTTTTCTGCAAGACTTTTACGCAGCTGATAAGAAACCTTCTGGGTCACGCCTGACATGACAAAATGCTGAACATATGAGCACAAAGCACTTACAATGTACAGCATCATCAAAAAGACGAGGATCCTCGCTAATCCAACGAAATCAATCCCACCGGTCTGGCGTAATTTTGCCGCAATGCCTTCCGCCAAAAGCGTCGTTGCATTCCCCAGGATTTTCGGCCCGATCACCGTCAAGATCGTGCTTCCTATTGCAAACAGAATGACTATCAGTCCATGCAGCCGAAACGGCTTCAAATAAATCAACAGCTGTTTCATGGTTCCTTTGAAGTCTTTGGCCTTCTCAATGCCCATGCCACGGCCATGACCGCCAACAAAGCCTCTGGCTCTATCGGATGGATTATTTTGATTCGTCATGATTCAATTCCTCCTTTGACAGCTGAGAATAAGCAATCTGTCGATAAACCTCGCAGCAATCCATCAGTTTTTCATGGGTACCGATTCCCACAATCTTCCCCTGATCCATGACGATAATCTGATCGGCATGCATAATGGTGCTGATCCTTTGTGCGACCACCAAGACCGTGCTTTTTGTTTCGGCAATCATTCGATTCAGCGCCTCCCGCAAGGCGGCATCCGTTTTAAAATCCAGCGCTGAAAAAGAATCATCAAAAATATAAATTTCTGGATTTTTTGTCAGTGCTCTAGCAATCGACAAGCGTTGTTTCTGTCCGCCGGAAACATTCGTTCCGCCCTGGGCAATCGGTGTTTTTAATCCTTCCGGTTTAGCGGTGATGAACTCTTTGGATTGAGAAACCTCAATAGCCCGTTCGATGTCTGAATCCTCTGCATTCTCCTTGGCATAGCGCAGATTGGATTCAATATCTCCCGAAAACAATATTCCTTTTTGTGGAACATAGCCGATCTTTTCCCGTAAGTCATGCTGACTTACCTGACGAATATCCACCCCATCAACAGTAATACTTCCAGATGTCACATCAAAAAAGCGCGGAATCAAATTGATCAAGGTTGATTTTCCTGACCCGGTACTTCCAATAAAAGCCGTCGTCTTTTTCGGAAGAGCGGTAAAGCTGATTCCTTTCAGCACATCCTCCTCTGCTCCTGGATAACGGAAATCCACTGAATCAAAAACCACTTTTCCTTTTTGCATTGGATCAAATTCTGCAGGATCTTCTGGATCACAAATGCTCAGCGGCGCATCCAGCACCTCCAAAATACGCTGTGCAGAAACCGAACCCTGCGGAAGCATGATGGCGATGACCGCAATCATGATGAAGCTCATCAAGATCTGCATGGAATACTGCATGAAAGCCATCATGTCGCCGATCTGCAAGGTTCCCATATCAATATAACGCGCTCCGATCCAAACGATCAGCACAGAAACACTGCTCATCAAAAAAGTCATCATCGGCATCACACTGGCCATTACCCGATTCACAAACAAATTCACTTTTGTCATCTGACGGTTCGCCTGATCAAATCGCTGTTCCTCTTGTTTTTCAGTATTAAAGGCCCGAATGACCGGCATACCAGAAAGAAATTCGCGCATGACCAAATTGATTCGATCGATCAGTTTCTGGATCTTCTTAAACTGCGGCATCGTCAGCGCGAAGGTCGTTAAAAGAACTATCAAAACGATTGCCAGCACCAGCACAATGATCCACAGCATTTTGGCATTGGTCTGATACACCTTTCCCATTGCCCCAAGCCCAATGATCGGTGCATAAACCACGATTCTCAGCATCATCGTCATCACCAGCTGAACCTGCTGAATATCATTGGTCGTTCTGGTAATCAGCGAAGCCGTTGAAAACCGATTCATTTCCGTGGTGGAAAATTGCTCCACCTGATTAAAAACCTGACTGCGCAAATTCCGAGATAAACCAGCCGCGATTCGTGAAGAAAGAAATCCGACCGCAATCGCACAAACCATCCCAGCAAACGCAACGATCAGCATTTTTAAACCAGCAACCGCAATATAACGCAGCTGAAGGGCTCCGATATCCCAATCCAGCGCCGCATATTCTGCTTGAACGGCCATTAAAGCAGCGGCCTCAATCGTGCTCTTGGACATCCCCTGTTCTTCCAACAAGGCATCCAGATGTGTAACCCATTCAGGATTCTCTTTAATCCATTCAAAAAGATCTGTCTGCTCTGGAAGCGCCAGCTTTTCCAGCAATGCTGGCTGACTCAAGGCCTGAACCATCACCAGCGATCGTCCTACCACTGCATCCAGCTGCTTCCGTGTTGATTCATCTACCGGCTGCAGCACATAGCTTTCCAACCCGGTTTGAGAGAGCTGATAGTGCTCCAGCACCAGACTGCGTTCTTCTTCATCCATAAAAAGCAGCATTTTATCCATCGTTTCCGCCCGCACTTCCTGCGGTACGGCATCTTCGATCCCGCCATTCTGGATTCCATTTGTCACAATCTCGGACATCATCTGCGGAAGCGTCAATTCACATTGCGCCTGGGCAACCAAAAGCCCTGCCACCAACAGCAAAGAAAACCAGAATGGTTTTAGATACTTGATCAATCTATGCATCTTTTCATCCTCTCTATCGTTTAGGCATTATGTTACCACAGTAATATATCTTTATAAACACATTAATATAACAATATTGCTTCGTATTTAGCTTTATGATATATTACTTACAAACGAGGTGGTACAATGCACGAAGAAAGTACTCGTGATAAAATCATTCGCGTCGGTTTCAATCTGATGCGCACCAAAGGCTTTGATCATGTGACCGTTAATGAAATCTGTCAAGCCGTCCAAATTTCCAAACACACTTTTTATTATTACTTCGATTCCAAAGAAGATATTCTAAAAGGATTTAGCCGGATTCCTCATGAACTGAAACAGGAAATTCTAGCGCAGATCGTAACTTTAGATTCTCCTTTGGAACAGTATCTGGCTGTCATCAAGCCCAAGATCCAATATCTGGAAAGCTGCGGAGTGGAAATCATCAAAAAAATGCTCGTCAGCAATCTCACTGCAGAACCTACTCTTTCACAGTCGAATTCTTCGCAAAAATCATGTCATCCACTGCTGGATCTGGAAACCTCTTTAATCGAAAAAGCGCAGAAAAAAAAGGAGATCCGCAATTTATCCGATCCCCGCAAACTGACTGAAATCTGTTTTACATTAATGGTGGGTATGGCTCAGATCTGGGCCACTACTGAAGCTCATTTTTCATTGACTGAGCGCTATCTGGAAGCCGTAAAGACCATCCTCTGTGCCGAAATAAAAATGCCAGCGGAATCAGTCCGCTGACATTCCTTTCCACTACAGCTTCAGGAATTTTTCGATATCCAAGACAAAAATTGTTGCTCCGCCCACCTGAACTTCAACTGGGAAAGAAGCGTATCGGCCAATGTCATAAGAAGCTGTTGAAGGAACGACTTCAATCCGCCGTTTGCTTTCATTCCCGATAATCTCAATACATTGATCCACCTTTTCATCCTCGGTACCAACAATGATCGTTGTATTTCCGGCTCTTAAAAAACCACCGGTCGTAGCCAGCCGGGTGACCGAGAAATTTGCTTTTGTCAAAGCGGATGATACGCTTGAACTATCATCGTTAGAAACGATTGCCAAGATTAGTTTCATCACTAACCCCTCCTTTTTTCTATTTCTATTTTATCACATTTTCGATGGGTTACTACAGCTTTCACAAAATTTTCAATGCATTTCTATGCTATACTGATGCCGAAGGAGACGGATTTATGAAAAACACTGTTATCAAAAGAGCTTTAAAAACTGATGCCCTGTGCCGCTCTCTTTTTGATTATCGTCTGCGTGTAACCTCATGCAGCTTCATGCATGCCTACAATCATGAACCAGAGGAAGAAAATTTCACTCATCTTTATCGCCTCTGTTATTTTTTCAATGGGGAGGCCACTTGTTTTATCAACAGCCGTAATTATGTGATTCCAGAAAAAACAGCTCTATATCTGCCACCCAATCATTCCATTACATTAGATGACAAAGCAAACCGAAAACATCCAGCAACTCTTTATTTCATCAACTTTGAAATTGGAAATTTGGCACGACGAAACGAATTTCATGAGATGATGATCCAATGCATGCCAAATTTGATGGTTCCTGATGATCGCTGTATTTTGCTGAAATTGTTTGAAGAAGCATTCAGTGAAGCCTCCAGCGAAAAAACCGGAGCCTGCGGATTTATCCAGAGCCTGTTTCACATGATCATCACGCACATGATCCGCTACAGTCAAAGCGATCAATCCTCGCTGCCTGTTTGTTCGCAAAAGATCAGTTCGACCACCACCCTGCTTAATCAAGCCAGTGAATATATTTATGATCATTTAAGAAAAAATATCAAAATCAATCAGCTTGCCAAAGAACTTGGAATCAGTGAAATTTATTTATACAAGCTGTTTAAGGAACAAACCGGAAAATCTCCGCAGCAGTTTTTAGCAGATTATCGCATTCAAATGGCCAAGGAATTTTTAGCCAATCCCGATTATTCCATCAAAATGATCGCGGATGAGCTGGGATACTGCAGCGCCAATCATTTTTCAACCACATTTAAGAAAAAAACGGGGTATGCCCCTAATGAATGGCGCCAAATGAATGTTCCATCCAATCACCAATAAATTCGCTTCTCATCCTGCTCAAGCAAAAACAGGCCGAACCAGATCAAGCAGACATTAATGCTTGAAGTCTTCATCAGCCTGTTTTTTTTCATCTCTTAGTGAATGCGATCAACCCGCAAGGTCTGCCACAGCTTCAAAGCTGCATTGATGACCAGAATGACCAAAGAAATCGCTACTGCACTTTCCCAGCTTCCCTGATCACTGTAGGCGGTAATCTGCAAAGCCAGCGTTCGCGTACTAGCCCGATACAAAAGAGAAACCGCAGAGATTGTAATCATGGAATTGGTAAAGAAATAAATAAAGACATCCATCAGCACCTTGCGGCTATTGGGAATGATGACATCAACCAAAACATTGAATCGATTCCCGCCAAGGGTTCGGCAAATTGCCTCCAAATTCGGATTCAATAGCTTAAAATGGCTTAAAATCATCATATAGGGCGAGCCAAAGAAGTGAATGATATTCACCACGATCAAGATCCAGATCGTGTTGTACAAAAAAGTTCCTTTAAAAAACAAGGCAAACGCCAAGCCCAGCGCCAAACCCGGAATCGCCAAAGTGACCATGTATAAACCATGGGTGATCGTTTTAGCCAGATTCATCGAATCAGAAGTCCGGACATAGAGATAACCTGCAGCAAAAGCCAAAATCGTTCCTCCTAAACCGGTAAAGAAAGCAATGATCACCGAAGTTTGAATCAGCCGCCCCAAAGCACCGATTTGAATGATCTTTTTAAAATGATCCAGCGTAAAAGACAAATTATACGGCCAGGCTTCCACAAAAGGTGTAATCATAATGAGCAGAATCGGAATCAATAGCGCCGCGCTCAGTAAAACAAACAGGATTTTCTGCAGCGGATGAAACGGTCCAGAGTCGACCCGTGTCACATTGTGACTGGAACTAGTCTGCTTCCGGCTGAAATACAAAATATCCAGCAAATAAACCAGCACTGCCGGCAGAAGAATCAATACACTGTAAATCGCCCCTTTGGAAAAATCCAGCATTCCAATGACATTCTTATAAAACTGCAACGGCAGGATCGTATACGTTCCCCCAACGGACAGCGGAATTCCATAATCAGTAAAGATCATCGTAAAACAAACCGCAAAAGCTGAAAAAATCGCATACTTCATCATCGGCAATACGATTTCAATAAATCGTCGAAAAGGTCCTGCGCCTAAAATCACCGCGTTCTCAAAAAAACGTCCATCCAAATTGGCAAAGGCCTGCGAAAATACCAAAAAAGCAATCGGGAAGGCATAGAAGAAACTGCCCATAACAATTCCCAATTCGCCATAAATAGGAAGTTTTAAGCCCATAGTACGGGTAAAGATCCCATTGCTGCCAAATAAATAAACGATGACCAAGCCATGCGTGATCGATGGTACCAGCATAGGCAAGATAGCCAAAAAACGATATAGCCGTTTCATCCGCTCCTTCAGCTTAAACTCCACAATATAAGCAAAAAAGAAGGAAAAGCCAATCGAAACGATGCAGGAAATCAAGGTGACCTTGATCGAATTGATAAAAGCCGTCTGGGTCACACTGCTGGACAGCACTTCCTGCAGTCCGCGATAGAACGGCTCATAATCTACGGCCTTGATCAGCAAAGTTCCCAATGGGAAGATCAGATTGATTAAAATAATCGCAATAAGAAGCGTCAACGACAAAAATGTCGTCTTGCGATGATGAACCTTGAACTGCGCCTGTCTCATTGGATCTGGCTCCGCTTTAAATTCCAGATGTAGCGCGCCCGTTTATCAATCTGATCAATAATGAATGTTTTAATAAATGGATTATCCCGCATGGAATAAAGCTTTTCTGGGGTTTCCATCGCAACGATCTCTCCCTGCCGCATCAAAATGATTCGATCGCTCAAAGAGAAGGCTTCTTCCTGATCGTGGGTGACCATCACCATCGTAATTTCAAACTGCCGCTGCAGCTCTTTTAGCTCCTCGCTCAGATCAACTTTGACCATTGCGTCTAAAGCAGAAAACGGTTCATCCAAAAGCATGACATCACACCCCTGAACCAAAGAGCGGGCAATGGCTGCCCGCTGCTGCATTCCTCCTGAAAGCTGATTCGGCAGCTTGTCCTTGGCATTTTCCAACCTTAATAATTTCAAAGCATTCATGACCCGCTCCCGAATTTCATTTTTCGGAACTTTTTTTAATTTTAAGCCATAAGACACATTTTCATACAATGTCATGTGCGGAAATAAAGCATAATCTTGAAAAACAATGGAAAAGCCTCGCTTATCCGGTGCAACATGGGTAATCTCTTCTCCGTTATGAAAAACCTTTCCGGAATCCAGCGTTTCTAAACCAAGAATACCTCGAAGCAGCGTCGTTTTTCCACAACCGCTAGGCCCCAGAATTGAAATAAATTCTCCTTTATTGACAGAACAGGAAATATTCTTGAGCACATGCTGCGCTCCAAAATGCTTATTGATCTGTTCAATTCGAATCTGCTCACTCATAACGACGGCTCCATTCCTCGGATAACCGTGCTTTCAGTTCGGAGTCCGCAATGCCCGTCATATCCATCAGCTTGAAATTTTGAGGATAATCGCCTTTATCTTCTCCATCCACTGTTACTGAAAGATTGTAATTGTTGAAGACAGCATTTCCCTCCGCACTTGTAATCATCGCCATGACTTCCATTACCGCCTCAGAAGGTTCCTCCTCATGCTTCACCAGCAGCACCGTATCATAGTCATACGGAGCTCCCTCTTCTGCAAAAATGACTTTTACCGGCTTTCCTTCATTTACCAGACGCATGCCTTCATAATCCATTCCCAAGCCAATGGCCGCTTCACCCATTTCCACCATGGAGGAAGGGATCGAACCCGATTCACCAAACAGCTTGATGTTGGACTTTAACTGATCAAAATATGCCCAGCCCGCTTCTTCACCATACGTGTTCAAAATACCAAGCAGGAAAAAATATCCCGTTGAAGAGCTGTTGGGGTTTGACATGACAATATGTCCCTCGTAAATCGGATCCAGCAAATCCTCAAAAGACGTCGGCTCCGGCAGATTCAGCTTCGCCAGCTCCTCAGTATTCACCAAAATCGCTCCGCACCAGACACCATTTGGGATCACAATTCCATCTGGATCTGTATATTCCGGTTTATAGGTCTGCTCAGAAGCATACGGCATCAACAAATTGCCCTCCTTCAAGGCAGCAGCATAGCCGCTGGAAAGAGAAAGTACGATATCCGCCTCAGAATCGGATCCTTCTGCCTGGATCTTGGCCGCAAGCTTTCCGCTGGACATATACGTGATCGTAATATCATAGTCCGGAAACTTTTCTTTCAGAAATTCCTGCTGAATCGCGATCTGATCCTCATAATTCGCAGAAAGGATCGTAATCGTCGGTTTTCCGCTGTCTTGGCAAGCACTCAAGACAGACAAAAACATAGCACTCATCAGGATCAAAATCACGGTCCTTAACTTCTTTTTCATCATCATCTCTCCTTTCGAACATGTCTCTTTGATAAATATATTTTATCGTAAATTCATTTTTTTCACAACCGGACCAGGTGAGTCCACTCCATGGAACCAACTCATCGATCATCCTGTAAGCGCTTCATTAAAGGCTTTTCGAATCGTTCATTTTTTTCATGAAATTTTTTTCACATTTTAAAAAATCAAAAAAAGCAGCTTCCGCCGCCTTTTAGATCCATTATACGTTAAACCGGAAATGCAGGACATCTCCATCCTGAACTTCATACTCCTTGCCTTCCAAACGAAGCTTTCCGTTCTCTTTTAAAGCCGCTTCGCTTCGGTAAACCATCAGGTCCTCATAACTGTAGGTTTCTGCCCGAATAAATCCTTTTTGAAAATCAGTGTGGATGATTCCCGCACATTCCGGAGCAGTCATTCCTTTTTTAAACGTCCACGCGCGCACCTCTTGTTTTCCGGCAGTAAAGAACGTCTGCAAGCCCAAAAGATGATACGCCGCCCGAATCAGCCGATCCAAGCCGCTCTCCAAAATCCCCAGATCCTGAAGGAACGCTTCTTTGTCCGCTTTTGCTAGGGACGAGAGCTCTTCTTCGATCTCGGCCGAAATGGCAATCACTTCGTTGTTTTCTGCCTTTGCATACGCGCTGACCTTTTGGTAATAGGCGTTGTTTTCCGGATCGGAGATGTCCTCCTCGGACATGTTGGCGACATAGATCATCGGCTTGCGGGTCAACAGCTGATAGTTTCTGGCAATCAATTCCTCTTCCTTAGTCAGTTCCACAGTTCTTGCCGCTTTTCCTTCCAAAAGGGCATCATTCAGCTTTTTCAAGACAGCATATTCTGCGGCTGCATCCTTATCTTTGACCTGCGCCTTACGTTCCACTTTAACAATGCGATTTTCAATGTTCTGCAAATCTGCCATCGCCAGTTCCAGATTGATGATTTCTATATCCCGCAGCGGATCCACGCTGCCCTCAACATGAGTGATATCTGGATTTTCAAAGCACCGCACAACATGACAAATCGCATCGACTTGCCGTATATGCGAAAGGAATTGATTTCCCAATCCTTCTCCTTTGGAGGCTCCTTTCACCAGACCTGCAATATCCGTAAATTCAAAGGTCGTATAAATCGTTTTCAGCGGTTCAAAAATCTCAACCAGATGATCAATCCGCTCATCCGGAACTTCAACTACCCCAACATTGGGATTGATCGTCGCAAACGGATAATTAGCCGCTTCCACCTGGCTCTGTGTGATCGCGTTAAACAACGTCGATTTCCCAACATTTGGAAGTCCGACGATTCCTGCTGTTAATGGCATTTTTCCTCATCCTCTCAACTCCTTAACAGTGTACCTTTTTTTCTTCTTTTTCTCAAGTCATCCAATCAAATTCTCTTTCCTGTCTGCTTTTTTTCTCTTTTTGGCTATGTTATGATGATACCAAAGTCAGGAGAGATTCCATGTTTACTATTCTCGTTGTAGAAGATCAGCCGCATACACGCAAACTGATTCGGTCTATTTTAAAAGCAGAAAATTATACTGTCATTGAAGCCGTTAACAGCATTGAGGCCTTTGAACAATTGGAAAAGGCTCCTGTTGATTGCCTCGTATTGGACTTGATGCTTCCGGGAATCGACGGTTTTGAAATTACGCGGCAGATTCGCCAGTCCAATCAGGATCTCCCGATTCTGATCTTGACTGCCCGACAGCTTTCCGAGGATAAAAAAAACGCTTTTCTTGCTGGCTGTGACGATTATCTCATCAAACCCTTTGATAATGACGAGCTAATTCTAAGAATTCGCGCTCTATTGCGCCGAAGCAGCCGTCTTTCCATGATGCAGCAGAAAATCGGCAATCTGATTCTCGATTATCCTTCATTGAGCTTGCAAAAAAAAGATCTGATTGTCACTCTGCCACAAAAAGAATTCAATCTGCTTTACAAATTAGTCAGCGGGCAAGGCCGAATCTTCACCCGGCTTCAATTAGCCGAAGAAGTGTGGGGAACTTCTGAAGTCAGCGATGCCACACTAAACGTCCATATCATGCGTTTAAGGAAAAAGCTGGAACAATTTCCTGAAATTGAACTGGTCACCATCCGCGATCTAGGCTATAAGGCGGTGATTCACCATGAAAATTAAAAAAACACGATCGCATTCACTGACCTTTTACTATTCCTTGACCGTGTTTTTCATCCTCATCGCCACCATGACCATCCTGTTCTCCATTCTTGCTCTGTTTCAGCGCATGAATTGGATCAATCCTTCCAAAGGAGTCAATCTTTTGCTGCTGTTTGCCATGCTGGCTGCGGCCAGCATCGTTATCGGAACGATCTGTTCCTATCTTTTTAGCCGTATTCTGCTCAGCCCTTTTCGTACGATCATTGAATCGATGGAAAAAGTGACCCGTGGCGATTTCAGTGTCCAGCTTTCTTTCGATGCACCGGAAGAGCTCAAAAAATTCAGCGAACAATTCAATATCATGGTCAAAGAACTTGCCAATACTGAGATTCTCCGTTCTGATTTTATCAACAGCTTTTCTCATGAGTTCAAAACGCCGATCATTTCTATCAAAGGATTTACTGCTCTGCTACAGAATCCGGATCTAAGCGAAGCTCAGCGGCAGGAATATATGGGAATCATTCTGGAAGAAAGTGAACGACTGACGGAATTGTCTACCAATATCCTCAATCTGACCAAACTGGAAAACACAGAAATCCTGACCGGACTGGAGCCATGCAATCCTGCCGAACAAATTCGCCGCTGCCTGATCCTGCTTCAGTCTCGATGGGAAAAAAAACAGCTCATTTTTCAGTTGGATCTGATCGATCTGACGATGATGGCAAAAGCGGATCTGCTTCAGCAGGTGTGGCTGAATCTGCTTGATAACGCTATTAAATTTTCTCAGCCGGGCGGAACCATTCATATATTGATGATTCAAACGGATCAGTCTGTCAGCCTGATTTTCAAAGATGAAGGAATTGGAATGAGCGAAGATCAACTGCAGCGCATTTTCCGAAAATTTTATCAGACCGATCAGGGTCGGGAAAAAGGAGGAAATGGATTAGGACTGAATGTCGTTAAACGCATCGTCGAACTGCACCACGGAAGCATCGCAACCGAAAGCCAGCCTCATCAAGGAACTTCGTTTACGATTCAGCTGCCCAAGGCATAAAAAAATCGGAATGACGATCCGATTTTTTTATGCCTTGGCCTTGTTATAAGCATCGTAGAACATCTGGACATAGCCTTGATATTCTTCAATCGTAGCACTGGTGATAATATCCGCAATGATGACCTGATTTTCATCATTTTTGGTCACTTCTCCTTCTGGAAACTGATTTTCCAGTAACGTATCGGCGATGATCTGCAGATTACCAGTCCATCCATTTTCTCCCATTTCTGTTCCCACACCGGTTCCTACAGCTGTCCAGTGCATAATTTTGGTTTTAAGCCGGGAATCTACTTTATCCAGAACAACGCCATCTGAACGCGTTGTCGTATAAACGGCCAGCTCTTCCTTCAGGTTCCCGTCTGCATCTTCAATCCAGTAATTTCCTGTCAGGATCTGTTCATAATACCAAGCTGCATGACTGTCTTCTTCCATGTAGGTACTGAAATCATCAATCTCTTCATTTCCATACACCACATAGCTGCTGCCATTTGCTGCTTCTTTGACTTCATCCTGAGCAATCAGATGGATGGCCTCCTCCCCGGTGCCAACAACCACATGCCGGGCATAATAGGTCGTCCCCTTTGTTCCTTCTATCGCTAGCACCTCTGCTTCTCCGGCGGCCGCAGCTTCTTCCTCGGTGTAAGTAGCCCAATAGCTTGGAAGATGACACTCTTCAAATTCAATGCTGACAGCTTTGCCATCTTGAATCGTAACAAGACCGCGAGCCAGATAGGTCGGCTGCGGATCATAACCGTCATAGGTTCCATCCACCAGTTCAGCATCGGCCTCCTGGCTTTCCTCTTCTGACAAATTTTCAGTCTTTAAATTCTCGTCGGCAGTACTGCTGCAACCCGCAAGAGCTGCCAGCAGTGAAAGTCCAATCAATCCTATTGTGATTTTTTTCATTTTCTTTCCTCCTGCCCCAATTATACAAAGCGCTCTTCCAAGCAGGAAGAAACATCTTTTTTCAGCCAGCTACAACAATTTGTTTCTCTTTTAAAAAAAATTCTGTGCTTTGTGCTACAATGATCAATAAAATTCAGAAAGGAGTGCTTTATGACCCTCGAACAATTAAAATATTTCATCGATGTTGCTGAAACTCGTAATATGACGGTCAGTGCAAGTAAATTCTTTATTTCGCCACAAGGCTTAAGCCGCAGCCTAAAAAGTCTGCAGCAGGAATTAAATACCCCTTTATTTGTCTTTCAAAGCGGAAAAATCGAGCTGACTGAACAAGGAATGCTCTACTATGCCCAAATAAAAGATCGTGTTCTGCAAATCGACCAAATCAACACAGAAATGAGTCAAAGCAAAACCAGAAGCATAAAAATCACTATTGCCACTTATCTTTACCCACTTCTTGCGAAAATATTGGAAAATTATCAAGCCACTCATCCTGCCGTGACGCTTCTGATTCTCGAAGTTCCAGATAAAGCCGCCGATCAGCAAATAATCGATCGAAAAACAGATCTGGCCTTTTTAAGCGGACCCGTTCATGCCCTAGAATTAAAACTGCACACTCTTGCAGAGGCCAACGACGTTCTTCTGCTGCCGCAGTCTCATCCGCTGGCGCAGCAAAAAATGGTTCATTTTGAGGAAATCAAAGAAGAGCCCTTTATCAGCATGAACGAGCACTATAAAATTTATGACTGCTACGTTCAGCATATGCGTGAAATGGGCTGTGCCCCTAAAATCATCTTTAGCGCCTCAAGTCTAGCCTCCATCAAACCAGCGCTGCAGCTGAAACAGGCCATGACGATGGTCAATCCACAATATTTTCTTCATTTAGACGGATTTGCCGCCATCCCTTTTCATCAGAAAAATAAATGGCAGCTCCATGCTGCCATTCACCGTTTAACTGCTGATCCGCTTATTCTAGAGTTATTTGATTATTGTCAGCAGCATAAAAACCTGCTTTCTTTTCCAGAAAAAGATTAACTATTCTTCAAAAAACTGTTTCTAATAAACCCGCTCCGGGCTGTAACGAACCGCAGTCCATTGATGAATGTTCTTTGATAAAGAGATATGCTCCACTCCATCTCTGACAAAAGAGCGTCTGCTGTCCGCATTGTCTGGATTTTCCATGATCTGGGTAACCGTATCCAGCAGATATTGCAAGATCAGCGGCGATTGATCAAAAGCGCCATGTCCTGGAAAAACCCCTTCAATTTCCGCAAACCGCGGCTGTAATTTCCGCAAAGCTTCTGCCATGGCCTCTACTGTGCAAAATTCTCCATATGGAGTTCCCTTCGGCCGTGCTCCAAACCCGGTCGTATCCCCTGAAAACAGAAGATGACGCGCACGATCATAATAGCCGCATTGTCCCGGCGTATGCCCTGGCAGCAGGACCGCCTCAACGATCACTCCGCCGCCTAGATCAAATTCATGACCATCTTCGATGCCGATAATTTCATAAGGGCGATAATTTTCTCGGTGCTGCCGATCCACAATGATATCTGCGGAATCAAATTTGGTATACAGCGGTTCTCCCGGCTGTACCCACTCATCCCAGACCTGGATCGGACGATCTGTGTTATTGAACAGATAATCCCAAATATCTGGATTATTTTTGCTCATCACATCCGAAACTTCATGGACATGACAATAGACCCGCTCAAATTGGGCATTGCCATAACAATGATCATAATGCGCATGGGTATTGCAGACAAGAACTTCTTTGTCTCCGATCAGATGTCGGATCAATCCCTTTAAATCGCCCACGCCAAAAGAAGTATCCACCAACAGCGCCCGTTCAGGTCCATCGATCAAATACATCCAGACATCCCCGGCCCCATCAAAGCTGTCGTTATAGAGCGCATAAACATGATCCCGTACCGGATAAACCTCAGTATAAGGATTGATTTCTGGATAAAACTGTTTCAAATTACTGGTTTCCCGCAGGATCTTCATAAAGGACCAGCGAACCGGATGTTCTGTTTCCCACACAATCCGCTGCGATTTTAATTCAGAATGAATCGGACGGGGAGTTCCCCCCAAAGCAGTATTCTTCTTTAAACTTCCAGGCATATTCTTCCTCCTTTTTGCCTCTTTTCAAAAGCCGCTACGATCAGTTGGCTTAAGAATCCGTGACTACTCCGTCAGCAATTTTCGGGTCTTCCATTTTCCGCTTACAAAATAAGCAATGCAAACAACTCCGTTGATAATCCGGGAGCAGGCGACTCCAAACCACAAGCCCTCGTAGCCCATATGAAAAAGATTGATAAACATCAGGCTCAACCCAATCTTGCAAATCACGCCATCCAGCAAACCCAGCAAAAATCCCAATTCTACAAAACCACTGCCCGTCACCATGGCCTGGAATGAGCCTGTGATCGCGGAAGCAAAGAAATGAATAGTAAAGATTCGCAAGAAGGTGCTTCCCATCTCAATGACTGCCGCATCTTTCGTAAAAATTCCAAATACTACATGCGGAATCCACAAACAGATCAAAGAAGAAACTGCCGCACAAACCAATGTACAGGCCGTGGTCATTAAAGTACACTGTCCTGCCCGCTGAATTTTTTTAGCGCCAAGATTCTGCCCAATCATGCTGGCGGCAGCCGTATCTACTCCTGAGATAAAGACCTCCAGGAATTTTTGCAGCTTATTGCCTACCCCATTGGTCGCAGAAACAACCAAGCCATAAGAGTTAGCGGTAGCATTGACCCAAAGCATTCCGGTCCGAACCATCATGGAGCGAAAAACCTGCGGCAATCCTAACCGAATCAGCACTTTTAAAAGATGAGGTTCAATTTTAAAATAACTCATTTTAATTTCAAAATCAAATCGCTCACGATTTTGCCACAAAAAGAAAAACGCCGCCAAAAAAGATCCCAACTGCGACGCCACTGTCGCGATGGCGGTCCCTGCAGCTTCTAACGGAATCACAGCAACCAGAAAAATATCCAGCACAATATTAACGCTCGCTGCTACCAAGATAAAAAGCAGCGGTTTCTTGGATTCACCCATTCCACGCAGGACGCCGCAGACCGCATTGTATCCAAAAATAAACGGATAGCCTAATGCCGTAATGATCATATATGTCATCGCCTGAACGATTGCTTCTTCCGGGCAATTCAGCAGGTGCAGAATCGGCCTGCAAAAAACAATGCCGCCCCCCATCAGCACAAAGGAAAGCAAAAAAGTAAAAGTCAGCAGGGTTCCAATTGTTTTCTTGACCTTATCCTCCTGTCGGGAGCCGACCAATTGGGCGATGTAAATTTGCCCGGCAGTGGCGAATCCCATCGCAATCGGGCTCACCAGATCTGCCATTTCTCCGCCGGTATTGACTGCCACACTGCCAATATTTCCAACATACTTGCCGATGACAGCCAGATCGACCATGGAGTATAGCTGCTGAACAATGTTGGTCAGCACGATCGGAATGGCAAAAATCAGCAAAGTAGAAAGAAGGTTGCCCTCTGTTAAATTTCTTCCTACTTTCTTGAGTGTTCCTTCCATCTCATTCCTCCTATCTCCTCTTTTTATTGAAGAGAAAGCCGTCTTTCAACGGCTTTCTATGCTTCCTTTTTATTTTGATGAAGGATCCGTGCCAGATCACTAAGCAATTCCTTCATCAATGATTCCTGATGTTCAAAAACCCGCTCGGGAATCACTAAATTGGTCTTGTCTTCAAATCCGATCACCAACAAATCAAAATAGACAAAATAATCCTTCACTTTTTTTTCTTCCTGATTCACCATGATCTTTCCAGAATCGGCCATCAACTGAATAGGCTGCATAATTGCTTTGTTTTCTTTGAGCTTACGCGTGGCAACCAGATAACAGGTTCTTTGATACAAAGCCGGATAAAGGATCAAAATCCATAAACCGGAAAAGATCATCGCTGCAATCCAGGCAACCCATGAAGCAACAGCTTTCAGCAGGATCATCACTCCCACTGCAAGAGCCGGACCCCACATCATTGCCATGACTCGAGGAACCCGTGTTTCTTTAGGGCTTCTAAGAATCATTTCAAAATATCGAATCGCTTCTTCTTCCAGAAGCGTATAACGAAACTGGATCATGACGATCTTTCTTCTTTCAAATTAAGCCAAAATAGTAAGCAGATATCCGACAATCGCAACCGGGATCATCCCAAGCATGACCTTCGTCGCTGACCATTTCTTTTCTTTCATCAGCCAATAGACGATAAAGCAGACAACCAGCGACAGGAATTTTGGAAAAAATGCATCGAAAACATCGGTCTGAAGATTGACGACCGTTTCATTGACCTGGAATACCAACGCTGTCTTCACATTCATGATGCCTGCCAAAACACCGCCAATGACAGTAATTCCTAACGCCTCAAATGCCGGAAGCGCCCGTCCTTTTACATCATCACTGACTAATATTTCTGCCGCAGTAACCCCTGATTTATAGCCGACCTTAAACAAGGTATAAGACAAAATCCCATTCAGCACGGTATATGCCGCAAACATGAACAAAGGTCCCATTAAAGAGCCAGTGGTAGCACTCATGCCAATCGCAATCGAAATAATGATCGGTGTCAGCATTGCCTGAATCAAAGAATCTCCCAATCCAGCCAACGGACCTGCTAAAGCCTGTTTGATTGATTCGATCAGCTGTACGGGAACAGCATTCTCTTTTGCCCGTTCCACTTCCATTCCTAGAACGATTCCGTAAATGACGGCTCCCAATCCCTGTTGGGTATTGAAAAAGACTTCATGATTGCGGCAAAGTTCTTTTTGTTTTTCAAGATCATCCGGATAGATATCTTCGGCAACACGCGCCAGCATACAGACCATCGAGCATCCCAGCATCCGTTCTCTTGTAAAATTCATTGGAATGGCCCAGTTGTATGCCCAAAAAGCTTTATTGACAAACTTATTATCATTTTTTAAATTATTCAGTCTTTCAATATTCGTAGTCATTAATCATAATCCTCCTCAACCGCAGCCTGCGTCTTTGGTGTGAACTGATAAATCAAATAAGCAATGACACAGCCGATAATCGTAATGGCGATTGTGCTCCAGCCCAAGCCAGCCGCCAAAATGAAGCCGAACATGAAATAGATCCATTGGAATTTATTATGAAGCATCGTGACCATCAGCATCATAAAGCCGATGGCCGGAAGCAGACCGGTAAAGGTCGACGTGATCCCATTGATCTGCGAAGGCAGGGCGGCCACAAAATCCACGACAAACGTAGAACCAAGCAAGCAGAAGGTTGGAACAATGATCATGCAGTATGCAAACGTATACACATGTCCCAGAACCGGATACCACCAAGCCGTATGGACCTTGCCCTTTTCAATCAGGGCATCCTGACGATGCAAAAATCCGATCTTGACCAGATTTCCAAAGGTCGTAATGGACGTATTGACCGCAGCAAACGCCAAACAGATGGTCAAGCATTGGGCAGCATCTCCCCCGGAAACCAGCATCAAAGGTAAGGCAAACCACAGAGAAGTCGTAATGGTTGGCAATGTCGCCACGCCGCCGATCGACATCTGACCGATATACGCCGCCTGAATAACGCTGCCAATAATCAAAGCTTCAGACGGCTTCCCCATGATCAATCCAATGATGGCACAGTGAATCAGCGGCTTGCTCATGATGTTTTGGCTCAGCCAGCCTAACGGAAACATACTGGTTGATACCAAGAAGCAGAAGAATCCAAGCAAGATGGCCTGAAGAAGTGTAATTTGCATAAGTATTGATCCCCTTTCTATCTTTATTTTCAGTATTCAAATACTTAAAGCCGCCTTAATGTTTTCCCTTTTCATCCTTCCAATGGATCTCAGGACCGTTGTTCCCTGGAAACTGCTGAAAATACACATCGACTCCCAGGGCATCCAGCTCACTCAGGGCAGCCTGCTGCTCAGGATCGATCCAAATATCCCGCCGGATCAAAAATCCTTCCTTGCTTTGCGGAATATTCGCACAGTTAATCGACTTCGGCAGTTCTGGAATGGCCTGAAACAGTTTCAGCAGGGTTGAAGGACGCCGGGCAATGATCAGCGTTCGTTTATCATTGACACAGCATTTGCGAATCGGCTCCAACGCCTCTTTTACAGAATGGACCGTGCACCGTACCCCGCTAGGCGCAGCCATTTCAAAAACTTTCTTTAGCATCGGATTTTGAACCGTTTCATCATCTACCCCGATGACCCGATTGATTTTGTTCAGCGGGATGATCTTGGTTTGACACTGACCGTGAATCAAACGGTCATCAGAACGAATAAATACAATCATAGTTTCTCCTTTCACTCTTTTTCACTTATAAAGCAAAAGTTAAGAGCTTTTCTATTTTCATTCTAGCGAAAAAAAGAAAGCGTTTACATTCAAAAAGTGCATCCTTATCAATGCACTTTTTGACGCAATTGTGTTTTTTTTGTGGGATGAACAAGCCTTCATTGCCGCAAAATTATGGAATAAATGAAAAAACTGGTACAACATATTCCCGAAGAACAGTTCAAGATGGTAAGATATGATGGACTATATGCCACCTGCGAACGTTCAAGACATAAGACAAAGATCAAGAAATTGATCAAAAGATTAGCCA
>CALVGQ010000035.1 GCA_944327135.1 uncultured Erysipelotrichaceae bacterium
AATCTTGATTCGCGGCCGGTCGTTGTTGGACATCGGTTCGCAGGAGCTGGCCGCTTTCCGACGGGAAAGACTGGGGTTTATTTTTCAGGATTTTCATCTGTTGGATTCGTTTTCTTTAAGGGATAATATCTTTCTTCCGCTGGTGCTTTCGCGAAAAAAACCTGATGAAATGCGTCAACGGCTTGAACCGCTTGCCCGTCTTTTGCAGATTACGCCGATTTTGGATCAGTATCCGGTAGAGGTTTCCGGGGGACAAAAGCAGCGGGCGGCCGTGGCGCGGGCGCTGATTACGCATCCGGATCTGATCCTGGCGGATGAGCCGACCGGGGCTCTGGATTCCAGGACTGCCGATCAGCTGATGGCAATGCTGGATACGATCAATCAACAGGGACAAACGATTGTTCTGGTGACCCATAGCATCAAAGCGGCCAGTGCGGCCAAACGTGTTCTTTTTTTGCAGGATGGAGAAGTGGTCTTGAAACTGAACAACGAACAGCTGAGCTTTGAACAGCGATTAGAACGGATTTCAGCGGTGCAGAGTGAACTCAGTGTCCGGAGGGATCAGTATGTTTGCGCTTAAACTGGCCTTCCTCAGCCTGCAAAAGAATCGGCAGACAACGTTTCCGTACCTGCTGTCATGTGTGTTTTCGGTGATGCTGATGGTCATTCTAGTTGCGATTGCACGCAATGAATCGCTGAGCCAGCTTCGAGGAGGAAGCGAGCTGAAGCTGATCCTTGGTTTTGGATGTGGTGTGATGACGCTGTTTTGTGCCATATTTCTGTTTTATACAAACAGCTTTATCATGAAACAAAGAAAAAAAGAATTGGGGCTTTATACGATCCTGGGTTTGAAAAAACGGCATATCGCAGCGATTTTGACGATGGAAATGCTGCTGATCGCAATGATTTCTCTGGGAGGCGGAATAATTGCCGGAACCGTTTTTGGACGGCTGTTGTTTGCTTTGCTGATGTGGCTTTTGCAGGTGCCTGCACCATTGCTTTTTGTGATGGATGGGAGCACCCTGATTCTTACCAGCTTGATTTTTCTTGGAATTTTCGGATTGAATTTGATTGCTAACTGGATTCAGGTTTTCCGAATGAACCCGATCGATCTGCTGCATTGCACTCAAGCGGCTGAAAAGGAGCCAAAGGCCAAACGTCTTCTTGCATTTCTAGGAGGCCTTTGTTTAATGAGCGGCTATGCGATTTCTTTGACGATCCAATCGCCGCTGGAAGCCTTTATCTGGTTTTTTCTGGCGGTACTGCTGGTTATTGTGGGGACTCATGCGCTATTTTCGGCAGGCAGTATTTTTGTATTGAAGCAATTAAGGAAAAACGAACGGTTTTATTATACTCCGAAGCATTTCACTGCGGTTTCTGGGATGCTGGCCCGAATGAAACAAAATGCAGCCGGGCTGGCGAATATTTGTATCCTTTCTACCTGTGTTATCATTTTGCTGGCTACAACGCTGTCCTTGTATGCCGGGATGGAAGATAACCTGCGAACCCGTTTTCCTCGGGATCTTTTGGCTGATTCATTGAATGTTACAGACAAGGAAGCCCAGCTTCTGTCAAGTGCAGTGAAGACCCTATTGGAAGAGCCGCAGATCACTTTTCAAAACGTAGAAGCCTATCGATATTTCAGTCTGGTGGTGAGTGCTGACTCAAAATCTTTGTGGTATGATCCTTCGGCTGAGCTTTCCAATCAGAGATTGCTGATGCTGATGCCGTTAGAGGAATATAACCGATTGTCTAAACAGCAGAAGACGCTGGCTGAGGATGAGATCCTGCTGTGGGATGCTGATGGGCTTGTTCAAAATGCAAAGCTGAGCGTTTTAAAAGAAACTTTCCAAGTGAAGGAGCAGTTAACCAGCTTTCCAATCGATGAAAGTCAAGGATTGGGGCAGCTTTTTAAGACTACGGTGGTCGTGCTGCAGGATGAATCTTTGATTCGTCAAAGAATTACGCAGACGCTGGCTGAGCCGCGGGATCTTTCCTGGACTTTTAAAGCAGATGTCGATGGCGGATGGCAAGCTCAAAAAGCAGCGGCAGTACTGCTAAAGGAAAAGCTTGCTGAGGTTGGACTGGCGGATAGCGTAGCGATTCAATGGGCGGCTGAAGCACGCAGCAGTTTTTATGCCCTATATGGGGGATTGCTGTTTATTGGGCTGTTTTTAGGAATGCTTTTTCTTCTGGCGACAGTTTTGATCATCTATTATAAACAGATTTCAGAAGGTATCGAAGATGCAGGCCGTTTCGCCATTATGACCCAGGTCGGGATGGGAGTGAAGGAAGTGAAGCAGACCATTCATACCCAGATCTTACTGGTTTTCTTTTTGCCGCTGGTCGTAGCTGCTGTCCATGTGCTTTTTGCTTATCCGATCATGACTAAACTGCTGGCGATTTTGAATATGGGAAATCATCGTTTGTTTGCCTTTGCAACGGGGGTGGTACTGATCTTGTTTGGAATTTTGTATGGATTGGTTTACAGCTTGACTTCACGAGTTTATCTGCGGATCGTTTCAGCGAAAAATTAAAAAAGACAGCGGCTGCTGTCTTTTGAGTTTAATATTGAATAGCGGCTAAAACCTTGTCGGCAGTCGCTTGATCAGTCAGCACTTCGATGATGCGGGCGGCGAATTCAATCGCAGCCCCTAATCCTTTGGCGGTAATGATATGGCCGTCCTGGACGACTTTTTCACCAGTTGGCTGTGCTCCTTGACAATGGCTTTCAAAGCCTGGGAAGCAGGTCATTTTTCTTCCCTGAAGCAATCCAAGCTCGCCATACACTGACGGGGCGGCACAGATTGCAGCTAAATATTTCTTTTGTTGATCAAATTCTTTGATCTGATTGAGCAAAGGAGCGTGTTCAAGCAGATGGGTGGTACCCGGCAGACCGCCTGGCAAAATAATCATATCCAGTTTTTCAAACTGAATTTGATCAAAAGTTTTGTCACAGCGAACTGTGACCTGATGGCTGCTGGTCACTTCAAGCGTTGGCTCCAAAGAAACGGTCGTGATCTCGATTCCGGCTCTGCGAAGCAGGTCGACAACGATCAGGCCTTCACATTCTTCAAAACCCTGAGCACAAAATAAAGCCGTTTTTTTCATAATTCGATTCTCCTTTTTTCTTCCAGACATCGCTGGATTTTAGAACGTTTGTTTCGCTGATACGGCAAATGGATCTGATCGAGGATCTTTTGAAACTGCTGCAAGCCTTCTTCAGGATCGGCATCCGGCTTAAGCTCATACTCCAGCTCATAATCAGTTTTGCCGTAATAACTGTTTTGATCCAGACAAAGCGTTCCGGTTTCAAACGGGATTTCCGTTCGCCATGTGGTAAGTTTACCACTTTCAAAAAAGGGTCCATGAATGCTGAAACGATCAAAAATTTCTTGGATCTCAGGAATATTGAAGACTGCAGAGGACAGCTCTTGAACATCCGTTTCAAATTCCTCATGGCCTTCAAGGACCTTTCTTTTTAGGGTGAAGCGGTGCTTTTTCCCAATCGTTCGGATGCGCATGCCGATTCCCCGTGCTTTTAGCGGAGCCTCGACACAGTCATAATAGGTATTGATTTGTAAAATTGGGGTATAATTCGGATACAGCTGCCGCAGTGCTTCGAAATCTTCTTGTTTTAGCAGCATTTTGTATTCGATTTCCAGATTGGAATTCATGCAGTTTTCCTCCCGCGTTCATGATATAATAATTTTGCGAAAAAAGGAAGGGATCGATCATGCGCCATTTTGCGATCGTGCAGCGAAAAGACGAATATTCCAAGAATATTGCTGATCAGATTCGAAGGGGATTGCTTCAGGGCGGCATGATGGAATCCTCCCTGACCCCGGATTTGGTTTTGGCTGTCGGAGGAGATGGAACGTTTCTTTCGGCCGTTCATCAGTATCTGGATCGTCTGGATCAGATTCAGCTGATTGGGGTCCATACAGGAACGCTGGGGTTTATGACCGATTATTGTGCTGATGAGATCGATCAGCTGCTGGACGACGTGCTCTATCATACGGCTCGTATTGATGCGCAGAAGCTGCTTGAGATCATCGTGGATGCCAATCCGGAAAAACGTTATTTTGCGGTCAATGAAATGCGGATCGAGAATCCGATCAAAACGCAGCTCATGGAGATTACGATCGATGACGTTCTGTTTGAAACTTTTCGCGGGACTGGCGTTTGTCTTTCCACCCAGATGGGCTCGACCGCGTACAATCGTTCTATCAGGGGGGCGGTTATCCAGCATGGCTTGCCGCTTTTGGAATTGAGTGAAATTGCGGGGATCCATCATCGGGAGTATCAGTCTTTAGGCAGCTCGATTATTCTTGCACCCAAGACCCGAGTTCGCTTTGACAGCGAGAGCTTTGAGGGGGCGACGCTGTGCTATGATCATTGTTTTGTTCCGCTGCATTCAGCACGGCAAATCGAGTGCTTTAATTCTGAAAAAGCAGTTCGGATTGCCCGGTATCGTCCTTATCACTATTTGAGCCGGCTTAAAAATCTGTTTTGAAAGCGGGAAGGATTTCCGCTTTTTTTTGTCTTGAGAATGCCTGTTTGTCTTGTTTTGAAGATTGAAAGAGGTTACAATAAAACCAGAAAGAAGGGCAGGAATCAAAATGAAAATTGGAGTTGTGTATCTTCGCAGTGACAATGCAGGGGTCGAGGAAAGAACCGTTCTTGATCAAGAATATCTCAAACAGATTTCAGAACTTTCCAAGCAAACGCTGGAAATGGTGGAAACGCCTTCAGAATTAAAAGAATATGATTTATCTTTGGTGTATGTCAGCGGCGGCGGTGTTGAAGGCAAATTTGTTCAGATCGTTTCAGAGCTCCCAGAGCCGATCCTGATTTTGACTCACGGGGAGAACAATTCGCTGGCCGCTTCGATGGAGATCAATTCTTATCTTCATCAAAAACAGCTGACTGGCGAGATCATTCACGGAAATTTGGAAGAAACGGCCAAGCGGGTGGCCGATCTGGCCAAGGTTTTTGCCGCGAAGAAAAAACTGCAGGGAATGCGGTTTGGCTGCATCGGTGAGCCAAGTGATTGGCTGATTGCCTCAGACGTCGATCCGGTGGCTGCGAAAAAAGCAGCAGGTCTATTGCTGGTTAAAATTCCGATGAAAGAGATGTTTGAAGAAATCGAAAAACATGCTTATGAGGAAAATGAATATACCTTGCTGGCTAAGCAGCAGGGCTATGATCCAAAAGAAGTGGAAACAGCACTGGAAATTTATGGCGCAATCAAGCGTCTTTGCCAGAAATATGATTTGCAGGCAGTTTCGATTCGCTGCTTTGATTTGCTGGTTCCGATTCACAGTACCGGCTGTCTGGCTTTGGCAATCTTGAACTCGGAGGGAATTTTTGCCGGATGCGAGGGCGACATGACCTCTTTGATATCCATGGCAGTGCTGGGCTTGCTGAGCGATCGTCCGGTCTTTATGTGCAATCCATCGCGTATCACTTCAAAGAACGATATTATTTTCGCTCATTGCACATTACCGATCGGCATGCCGACGGCGTTTCATTTCATGACCCATTATGAATCGGATCTGGGTGTCGCCTTGGCAGGGCATATTGCTGAGGGACCATGCACGGTCTTTAAGTGCAGCGGCGATTTCCAGCGCCATTTCGTTGCAGGCGGCAAAATCGTTGAAAATTTGAGCGAGTGCCATTTGTGCCGGACACAGATCCATGTCCAGCTGCCGGATTGCAGTTATTTCTTGAAAAATTCGATTGGCAATCATCATTTGGTGGTCAATGGAGATTACAGTGCACTGGTGGAAGAATTCTTCCGTTGGGCATAAAAAGAAAAGCCGAAGGACCTTCGGCTTTTTATGTGTTTTAATGAAGCAGTTTAACCTTGTTTTCGGAAGACATCATAAAGACGATGCTCAGTGGAATGATGTAAGAAAGCATGCTGCTTCCGCCATAAGAAATAAAGGGGAGGGTAATTCCGGTGATAGGCAGCAGGCCGGTGATCATTCCCATGTTTTGGACCTGCTGGAAGATCAGCATGCCAAGCAGACCGGCGACCAGAAGCCGTTCACGTTCTCCTTCATAATGCATTGCGATGCTGCAGAGCTTCAGATCCAAGGCAGTACAAAGCAATACGACGAAGCCGCATCCCATTAGACCAAAATTTTGACCGATGACAGAAAAAATAAAATCGGTCTGAGGCTCTGGAAAATAGATGATCGCTTCTCGAAATCCGCTTCCAGTGAGTCCGCTGGAGCCCAAGGTCAGCAAGGAAGTATACAGCTGGTGGCCCCAGGTATTGCTGTAAAGCTCAACATCCAGCCATCCGTAGATCCGATTAAGCTTGTATCCGCCGCCAATCAGTTGGCTTAGCAGGGAAGGATCTAATCGGTAAAGCAGGATCAGTCCGCCGAAAAGCAGTACGAGGACGGTACAACCAATGATAAACCATTCGTGCCGGATCCCGCCAATCAAAAGCATAACCAGAATGCTGACAACGATGATGATGGGAATACCAGTTTCTGGCTGCGGAAGGATCAGCAGCAGAGGTGGAATGACCACTTTAGCAACTTTGAAAAATAATTCAAAATCGCTGGCAAAGGACATTTCCTGTTTGGTTTCGTTATGCTCACGGATGATATCAGCGGTCATGATGATCAAAACGACCTTCATAAATTCACTAGGCTGAAACGAACCAAATCCAGGAATCTGATACCAGGCGGTTGTTCCGCTGACGGGCCGGATCAGTGGCAGATCGATCAGATAACGATCGACTAAAAGCAGTGCCAGCATCCCCATCAGCACCCAGTAAAAGACTTTAGCACCGGTAAAAAAACGATCGATGCCAAAGAAAAAAAGACCGATACAGACCATGGCTCCAATAAGAAACCAGAGGCCTTGTTTAAGCCAGAGATGGGAGCTTCGCAGATACGAAGACATTAGCGGCTCAGCACAATAGATCGCCATCAGGGAAACAGCAACGAAAATCAGCAGCAACAGCAGCAGCGATCGATCCAGAATAAATTTTCGATGACTTCTTTCAGGCACCTGGCTCATACGATTTTCTCCATGAGAACATGCTGGATCCCAGCTTCTTCAAAAATTTCAGAAGCGGCAGCATAGCCGCATTTTTCATCAAAAGGGCGGGCGGTCAGCTGGGCATGAAGGTGGATACGATGACGCTGTTTGACTTGTGGATCTTGTTCTGCTGCTTGCATCAAAGCGGCTCCGATTCCCTGATGACGCCAAGAATGAAGAACGGCTACTCTGCCGATGATCGCCTGATCATTTTCCAGAAGGATTCGAAGACAGCCAACAGGCTGATTGTCGATCCGGGCCAGATAATGAAGGGCATCAAGATCTCGGTCATCTTGTTCAATCGTTATGTCTACTTGCTGTTCCAAAACAAAGACCTCGATCCGAAGATGAACGACCTCAAAAAAATCACGCTGGGTCTGTGCTAAACCAATCTCCATGCCATCCGCTCCTTTCTTTTTAAACTGGCAGTATTGTAACACAATTCAGAGCGCTTAGAAAGAGCTGTTGCCTTTGCTTTTTGGTTTTGCGTTGGGAAACATTCTTTTATTGGGGGCGCTTTTATGATATCATAATACAAGAGGTGTTGATATGAGGCGTTGGCATTCCTTTTTGGAAATCTTTCAGTTTCCGTTAAAACTGCTTTTTATAGCGTGTGTGATGGTTTCAATCAGCTCGCTGTTTTTAAATAGCAATGTCGGTGTTTACTGGTCGACAGAAAATACGATCGTGCTTCAGGTGGCTTACTTTGTTCGTTCGGTGGGCAATTTGATTATTACCAATTTTCCTTTTTTTGTTTTGGTGAAAATGATGGCTCGCAAGGGCTCCCAGGCGGTTCAGAATGAGGTAGGGATCATCGGTTACTTTGTTTTTTTGATGACGACGATGTATTTCAGTGTTCAAACGCTTCCGTCCATGGCGTATTCGTCCCTGTTTGGCCTTTCCTTGACGACGGCAAAGATCCCGGGAATGAGCGGAAGCGTTCAGTACCCGCTTCAGACCGGCTTGTTTGGAGCACTGGCTGTGGGGTTTCTGGCGCGTTGGGTTTATCGCCGTTCCCGGTTCAAGACCCAGTATGGTTTTTTCTCATTTGTGGATAAAAACAGCTATGCGATCCTGATGATGATGGTTTGCTCTTTCATTTTGGGATTGATTTTCAGTTTTATCTGGCCGTTAGGAATTGAGATGCTTTATGATGTTTTTGACTTCATTGCCAGCGATATTAATAATCCGATGAATCTGTTTGTGTATGGGATCTTGGATCGTTTGCTTTCTGTTTTCAACTTAGGCGGAATGATCCGTTATGGTTTCTGGTTTACTGAACTGGGGGGCTCTTGGATCGATCTGGCGGGAGCGACCTATGTCGGAGATGTGAGCATCTGGGCTGCTCAAGTAGCTCGCAGTACTTTTCCGATGGGCTATGGCCGGTTTATTACCCCTTATTATATTTTAAATCTGTTTGCTGTGCCGGGAATGCTGATTTCGCTGTATACCCTGTTTACCGATAAAATTGAACGGCGGCGGTATCGTTTGTTTTTTGTTCTGGCAGTGCTGATTTCATTGCTGGCGGGAACGCTGCTTCCGCTGGAGATTTTCTTATTGATCATGGCACCGATGCTTTTCCTCATACATCTTTTGATTACAGGCTGTCTGTTTGGCCTCTGTCAGGCAATGAATATCAGTCTTGGCTTTAGTTATAGCGGCAATACGGTGGCGGCGATGCCGGGGAACTTGTTTGATTTGCTGATTTATGTGCGTACTCCTGAAGCGGCATCAGTGGTAACAGGCATTTTTGTTCTTGGTCTGGCAGGTTTTCTGATTTATTTCTTGATGACACGGCTGTATTATAATGTTCTGGCGGTCGATCTGTTTAATACCGGCTTAACAAAGAAAAAAGTAGAAGGATTTATTCTGGCTGTAGGTGGATTGGAAAATATCAAGATGATCAATGCTTCCATTTTCCGCCTAACGGTTCAGGTTCAAGATGCGAATCTGATTAATTTTGATCATTTTCAGCGATTGGGAGCCAGCAAGGTATTTGAGGTTAAAGCGGGCTATGCGATCCAGTTCGGAGCGGGTAGCACGATCTTGAAAAATCAGATTAGCCGGCGTATGAAAGAGGCAAAGCGAAAAGTGAATTAAGTAAAAAAACCGTCGTAAAAATGACGGTTTTCTTTTGTATTAGGCTGTTAAAGAAGCGGCTTGCAGATAATTTGAAAATAGTGGTTCAACTCTTCTGCGGACTGTTTCAGGCCACCATGGATCCACCAGAGAACCATTTCAACAAAGCTGCCGGAAAGATGGTGAATCAGAAAGTCGGTTGGGATCTTTGGATATGTGAGCTGCAGCTGGGATTCGAAACGCTGACGAATCAGTTCAGCCAGCCCACTTTTAAAGCAGCGTAAAAAAAGGGCATTATTTTCTCCAGAAAGCAACTCGATTAACGGACGGTTTGTTTTCAGATGCTGCAAAAGATGACAGAATATGGATTCTGGAGCCGTCTGCAAAGAATACAAACCCTGCTCAGAATGATTGGAGGCACTGTTTAGGATATGATCAAAGAGCTCTTCGCATAAGGCTTTGAGCAGATCATCTTTGGTTTCAAAATGGGCATAAAAGGTGGTTCTTCCAATATCGGCCGTATCGATAATTTCCTGAACAGTGATTCGCGAATAAGGCTTTTCTGCAAGCAATTGGCTGAAAGCAGAAAAAATAGCTTTTCTTGTCTTTTTTTGACGTCGGTCCATGATGTTCTCCTTTTTAGATCAAATTAAGCAAATTGTTCGGTAAAGGACGGTTTAAATGGTTTGTTTGTTGTTTTTGAGATTGAAGCTGATACAATAAAAGAACAGAATGTTCATTATCCTATTTATTGTACGAAAACTTGGATTATCTGTCAAAGTGAGAATTTTCATGGATGGGGGGAAAATTATGATAAAAAAGACAATGGATACTTTGGCGGGGCTGCCTATGACTTTGATTGCCGGATTTTTTCTGCTGCTTGATCTGATTCCGCATTTATGCGGTCAAAATGAGTTTTGGCAGAATTGCGGACTTTGGTTTGATCCGGCTTGGGTGACCGTGTTGATAAGTGGAATTCCTTTGCTTTATCTGGCTATTTGGCGGCTGATTCATAATCCTGGAATCAGCAAGATTTCTTCGGCTTTGCTGATTTCCATTGCGATGGCAGCGGCTATTGCCATTCAGGATCTGTTTGCTGCCGGAGAGGTGGCTTTTATCATGGCGATCGGGGCGCTTCTGGAAGAACGTACAACCCTTCGAGCTAAGCAGGGATTGCACAAACTGATGTCGCTCACTCCGACGCAAGGGCGTCGGATCCGTGATGGTAAAGAAGAAATGGTTCCGGCAGAAATGATTCAACAAGGGGATCTGGTACGGATTTTGCCAGGGGAGACAATTCCGGTAGATGGAGTGATCGTGGATGGGAAGACTTCTGTGGATCAGTCCATCATGACTGGGGAATCATTGCCAGTTGATAAGGAAGCAACAGAAGAAGTATTTTGCGGGACATTGAATTGTTTTGGTGCTATTGATATTCAGGCAACTCGAACTGGGGAAGACAGCTCTTTGCAAAAGCTGATTCAGATGGTTCAGCAGGCCGAAGAAAAACAGGCTCCGATGCAGCGCATTGCTGATCAGGCGGCCAGCTGGCTGGTACCAGTGGCGCTTTTGATTGCTGTGGCCGCTTTTGTGACAACAAAAAATGTAGTAACGGCGGTTACGGTACTGGTTGTATTCTGTCCCTGCGCTTTGGTTTTAGCTACGCCGACCGCAATTATGGCTGCAATTGGTCAAGCTTCTCGGCATGGAGTGCTAATCAAATCCGGAGAAGCACTGGAGCAATTGGGGAAAGCGGATACGATGACTTTTGATAAGACCGGGACCTTGACCTTTGGCTGTTTGGCGGTCAGTGATGTCGTGCTTTTGGACTCTTCTATAGAGAGAAGGGATTTTTTGATGCTGGCCGCTTCAGCAGAAGCCAAAAGCGAACATCCGTTAGGAAAAGCCTTGGTCGCTAAGGCGAAAGAGGAAGGAATTTCCTTGCTTGAATCAGAAGATTTTACGATGGCGGCTGGAAAAGGAATCCAGGCAAAGGTCAAAGGCAGAGTGCTGTTGTGCGGCAATGAAAAATGGCTGCTTGAACATCAGCTTGCTCTGGATTGTTCGGCAAAAGAAATTCAGGATCGTCTTCGCAGCCAGGGCAAGGCAACCCTGTGGGTAGCTGAAGATGGCTGCTGTCTTGGAATCGTGGCATTGTCAGATGTGCTTCGGCCGCAGGCAGCAGAGGTGGTCCGCCAGCTTCAAAAGATGCAGATGGAGTGTATCCTGCTAACAGGGGACAACTGCATGACCGCCCATTATTTTGCCAAGCAAGCAGGGGTCAATGAGGTTTGGGCAGAACTGCTTCCAGAGGAAAAGGTGCATCGAATTGAAGCTTTGCGTCAACAGAAGCGGGTCGTTTGTATGGTTGGAGATGGAGTGAATGACGCACCGGCATTAAAAAGCGCGGATGTCAGTGTAGCGATGGGAAGCATTGGCAGCGATATTGCCATCGAAGCGGCTTCCATTGCCTTGATGAGCGATGATCTTGGAAAGCTTCTTTATTTAAAACGGCTTTCTAAGGCTACAGTGGCAACGATCAAATTCAGTATTACTCTTTCTATGATGATTAATTTTACAGCCATCGGACTTTCTTTAGCAGGTCTTCTGAATCCGACGACGGGAGCCTTGGTGCATAATGCAGGTTCCTGTTTTGTGGTCTTGATTGCGGCTCTTTTATATGATCGAAAATTTGACTGAATTCCTGAAAGATTCCACTGAATTTCCGATTGATTTCATGTATAATAGGAAAGGTAGAATTTTTGAGGTGGATCATGAACAAGATTGCGTTTGATTATGAGCTGTATGTAAAGAGTCAGTCAGAAAAGATCCAGGAGCGGATCAGTCATTTTGACAATAAGCTGTATTTGGAATTCGGGGGAAAACTGTTTGATGATTATCATGCCTCCCGTGTCCTTCCAGGCTTTGAACCTGACAGTAAAGTAAAGATGCTGCTGAAGATGAAGGAGCGCGTGGAAATTGTGATCGTAATCAACGCTTCGGATATTGAAAAAAATAAGATTCGCAGTGATTTGGGAATTACTTATGATCTGGATGTTCTGCGGTTGATTGATGCTTTTCGCAGCATCGATCTGTATGTGGGCAGCGTCGTGATCGCGCAATATGCCAATCAGCCGGCTGCTGATACGTTCAAGAAGAAACTGGAGTCGCTGGGCATCCAGGTAGCCATTCATTATCCGATTCCGGGTTATCCGAGTAATGTTTCCTTCATTGTTTCGGAAGACGGGTTTGGAAAAAACGATTATATTGAAACCTCACGGGAATTGGTCGTGGTTACTGCTCCAGGACCGGGAAGTGGCAAAATGGCCACCTGCCTGTCACAGATGTACCATGATGCCCGACGAGGAATCAAATCCGGCTATGCTAAATTTGAAACATTTCCGATTTGGAATCTCCCTTTGAAGCATCCGGTTAATTTGGCGTATGAGGCAGCAACTGCAGATCTCAATGATGTGAACATGATCGACCCATTCCATCTGGATGCTTATGGTGAAACCGTCGTGAATTATAATCGGGATGTGGAGGTTTTTCCTGTACTCAATACTTTGTTTGAGAAGATTTCTGGTGTTTCTCCTTATAAATCGCCAACCGATATGGGAGTGAACATGGCGGGATATTGCATCGTCGATGATGAAGCAGCGCGGTATGCCAGCAATCAGGAAATCATCCGCCGTTATTACGATGCCTTGTGTGATTTAAGAAAGGATCGCGGTACTGAGGAAGCAGTCAGCAAGATCGAGATTCTGATGAATCAGGCAGGAATCAGTACGGCAGATCGGCTTTGTGTGCAAGGAGCTTTACAGAAAGCAGAAGCAACTGGAAAACCGGCAGTAGCGATAGAACTGAATGATGGTAAAATTGTGACTGGGAAAACCTCTGATCTTTTAGGAGCCAGCAGTGCAGCTTTGTTGAATGCCTTAAAGTATCTGGGAGGCATCAATGATCATATTCCATTGATTTCACCGTCAGTCATTGAGCCGATTCAGCATTTGAAAACGGATCATTTGGGGAACAACAATCCCCGTTTGCATACTGACGAAGTGCTGATTGCTTTGGCCATTGCCGCAACGAATAATCCGATCTCCCATGTGGCGATGCAGCAGTTAGAGAAGCTGAAGGGAGCCGAAGTTCATTCCACGGTCCTGCTTTCAGAGGTTGATGTGAACACATTCCGTAAGCTGAAAATGAATCTGACGAGCGAACCGCAGTATCAGACGAAAAAGCTTTATCATAAACGATAAAAGAACTGCTTTGGCAGTTTTTTTAATTTTCGTTTGAAACAGGAGAAAAAAATGGAGTATGCTTAAAGAAGAAGGATGGAGGAGAGTAAATGGAAGAAAATCGTACGATTCATGATTTGATTCATCGCCGAAGTATTCGGAAGTATCAGTCCCTTCCGCTTCGTCAGGAAGATCTGGACCAAATTTTAAAGGCCGGAAGCTTTGCGCCGTCGGCTCAAGGGAAGCAGCCCACTGTGATGGTCGTGCTGCAGCGTCCGGAGGAGATTGCCGAACTGGAGCGCTTGAACTGCGAATATACGACGCAGGAGCATCCGTTTTATGGGGCACCGTGTGTCGTTGTCGTTTTGGCAGACAGTCAGCGCCCGACCTGTGTTGAAGATGGCAGTTTGGTCATGGGCAATTTGATGAATGCGGCTGCGGCCATAGGAGTGGGCTCTTGCTGGATCCATCGTGCTCGCCAGGAATTTGACAGCCCAGAAGGAAAAGCACTGTTAAAACGATGGGGCTTGAGCGATTCCATGATCGGGATTGGGCACTGTATTTTAGGATATCCGGCAGAAAAGCCAGAGGCAAAGCCGCGCAAAGAAGGTCTGATTGTGAAAATTTAAGGGAGAATGACCCTATTCATATAAAGGACTGATTACAGCAAGCAGAAGCTCGTCCCTTTTGGATAGCGCAGAGCTTGGTAAAGAATAACCTAAACAAAAAAA
>CALVGQ010000036.1 GCA_944327135.1 uncultured Erysipelotrichaceae bacterium
CGAAGCAACTTCATTGAACATCTACAACAGGATTTTGATGAGGAGGCCTATCAGATTGCATTGAAAAAGATTCAGACCAAATATGAACCGTTTGAACTGGAAGCACAGGCAGAGGCATTTTGCAAAATATAAAAGAAAAGGAAGCAATGATGCGCATGAGATCAGCTTTTGATCGTGGAAATGCTTTGAGAACATAGATTAATAAAGTGCACAAGATTCTTTGGAAGAAACAGAAGATCTCAGACAAATTAAAGCCATGGATCTTCTTTTTTCTTATAGAATTCAGGGAAAAGTCATCTTTTCTTCACATTTGAGTCACGGTGAATTCATGAAGAAATTGGAAAATGATTCTGTTCTTGTGGCATGAAAGAAGGAGGAGAAAATGTTGAAAGGACAGGCAAAATGGCCTCAGTGGATTTCGAGTGCAGCTCGATTTGTTCGTAAACATAAAAAAAGATCGATGCTTATTTTCGCTGCTGTGGCTATTGCGGGAGGTAGTTTGGATTCCGGTTTTTTAAGAATAAAACTTCGTTGCAAGGGATGCAGCGTGAGACGGGAACGTATATTCGGACCGTTGTTTTGACAAAGGGCAATCTGGATGAAACCGTCTCTGCCAGCGGAACGGTAGAAAGCATGGACGTTTCGGATGTTACGACTTCTTTGAGCTATACGGTGAAAAGCATTGCGGTCCAAGTGGGAGATATCGTTGAGGAAGGCGATATCATCTGTGAATTGGATTCTTCTGAATTGGCGACTAAAATCGAAAAGGCGGAAGCCGCACTTCAGGAAAATATTGACAAGGCTTATCAGAGCTATATCGATGCGCTGAATGAAAAAGCAGAAGCTGAGACCGCTGTTTCAGAGGCCGAAAGTGCTCTTATGGAGAAGGAGACTGCACTGAACACGGCAAAAACAGAATATGAGACGGTGGTCAGTTCAGTTCAGAGTTATCAGACAGCTTACGATCAAGCGGCTGCTGCGCAGCAGGAGGCAGGAAAAAATTTAAATGCAACCCCGGAAGTGACCGATCAGCTGGTGAGCGAAAAAAGGCTAACTTAGATCAGGCTGCTCAGGAGCTGGAAAACGCAACGGAAGAAAATTATCAGACGGCCCTGCAGAAATATGAGCAGGCAAAAAAGGAATATGAGGAAGCGGTCGCAGCGAATGCGGAATATCAAGCTTACTTAACGGCTTTTGAAGCATACAGCTCAGCTTCAAATACAGCAGAAGCTGCCAGACAAGCATTGGAAACGGCTAAAGAGAGGGTCAATTATGAAACCTATGCCAACGCCTATAGTTCGGCACAAAGCGATTATCAGCGTGCTTCTGAAACGCTGACTGCTGCACAAAGCACTTTGAGCAAAGCAGAGTCAACAGTGAATACAGCATATGAAAATTATGAAGAAAGTCAGACGAGCGATGAATTGGAATCATTGCGGGAGGAACTGAACAAATGTACGTTGCGAGCAGAATCCTCGGGTACGGTGACAGCATTGGATGCGACAGTGGGAAACAAGCCGAATGGGACAATTGCAACGATTCAGAATACGTCTAAGCTGAAAGTTTCGATTTCGATTGAAGAGTATGATGTCCAAAATGTCGCCGTAGGAATGAAGGCAATAATTACAAGCGATGCCACGGAAGAAGAGATGGAAGGAACGGTTACTCAGATTTCACCAGTTGCCAGCACACAGGGAATGGGTTCTTCTTCGAGCACTTTTTCTGCCGAGGTAGAGATTTTGAATCCAGATGAAAATTTACTGATTGGAATGAACGCGATGGTAGAAATTATTCTTTCTTGAATTGAGGATGTTTATACGGTTCCTTATGATGCGTTAGCAGAGGATGAAAACGGTCATTCGATCATTTATGTTCAAAATTCAAAGAGCGGAGAATTTGAACCGTTAGAGGTAATAGTAGGAGAAGAAAATGATTATTATATCGAAATTTCCGGTTCAGATCTAAAAGAAGGAATGATTGTTCGTGCCAGTGCAGTGGAAGAAGAAGCCATAGAAGAAATTGAACAAAGCCAGCAAAATAGTTTTTTTAATCAAATGGGCAATCAGCAAATGCCCTCAGGAATGTCGGGTGGACGAGGTGAAAATCAAGATGGTATGCCTTCAGGACAGCAAGGCGGGTGGCCATGAGCACAAGACATCCAATCATAGAAATGGAGCATATTGTAAAACGGTATTATCTGGGGCAGCCCAATGAACTGGAAATACTGCATGGTCTTGATTTGACTGTTTATGAGGGAGAATTTGTAGCAATTGTTGGAGAGAGTGGCAGCGGAAAATCTACATTGATGAACATTATCGGAGTTTTGGATCGTCCGACCGAAGGAAATTATTTTCTGGATGGAGTAGATATTTTAAAGGCGGGAAGAAAGCAGCTAGCGCAGATTCGTAATCAAAAGATTGGTTTTGTCTTTCAAAACTTTAATTTAATTGGCAGGACTTCCGCTTTGAAAAATGTTGAACTTCCCATGCTGTATGCTGGAATCGAAAAAAAAGAGCGGATCGCCCGGGCAAAAGAACTGCTGAAGCAGGTAGGAATGGAAGATCGAATGAAGCATCAGCCGAATGAACTCTCTGGCGGTCAAAAACAGCGGGTGGCGATTGCTCGTGCGATGAGCAATCATCCGGCGCTGCTGCTGGCGGATGAACCAACCGGAGCACTGGATTCGATGACCAGCCGGACAGTGATGGATCTTTTTCATGATTTGCATGAACAGGAGAAGATGACCATTGTTTTGATTACTCACAGTCAGCAGCTGGCTTTGGAAGCAGAACGGATCATTACCCTGCAGGATGGCTGCATCGTTTCAGAAAGAAAGGGGTATGGCGGTCGTGCTAGATAATATTTTATTGGCGTTAAACAGCTTGCGAGCGAACAAAATGCGGGCCTTGCTGACGATGCTGGGAATTATTATCGGGATAGGCTCGGTAATCGGGATCGTTACGGTTGGCAATTCTATGACAGGCTCCATTACAGATTCAATCTCATCCTTTGGAATCAATAACATTACTGTTTCCTTGACAAGAAAAAGTTCTGATTCTGCTGAAGAGCAGGGGACAGCTTCAGTACGAATGTTTGGCTCTAGCAGTCCGGATGAAGAAGATTTGATGACTGATGACATGATTGCAGAATTCCGAATGGCTTATGCAGATCAAATCAAGGCGATTGCTTTGACGGAAAGTTTAGGTACAGCTACGGCAAAGGTGGATGAGGCATCCTCTTCCGTCAATCTCACTGGAGCTAATCCCGATGTGGCCGTCAGCGATCATTTGGAAATCGTCAGTGGTCGTTTTTTAAAAGAGTATGATCTGGAAGCAGAAAAAAAGTCTGTGTGGTATCTGATACACTGGCGGAGGAACTTTATGGCACGACTTTTAACAGCATTGGCAAGACCCTGGAATTGACAATCAATGACCGAGTGCAAACCTTTTATATCATAGGATTATACAGAAATGATGAAGATGAAACTGCGTCATTGGATTTTGTCTCAACGACTTCGCTTTATATTCCGATTACTACGGCTAAAAAATTAAATTCAGCTCAGAACGGTTATCAGAGTTTTACGGTGGTGGGAAAAGATGGAATCGAAATGAATGATCTTTTAAATACAACTCAGTCTTTTTTTGCTAGTTTTTATACGCGCAATCCAAGCTATACTGTCAGTGCCAGCAGCATGGAAAGCATGGTAGAGACAATGACCAGCATGCTTTCCACAGTGACCCTTGCTATTTCGGCAATTGCAGCTATCAGCCTTTTGGTTGGTGGTATCGGGGTGATGAATATCATGCTGGTGAGCATTACCGAAAGAACTCGAGAGATTGGGACCCGCAAAGCCTTAGGAGCCTCAGAATCGGTGATTCGATTTCAGTTTCTTGTTGAGGCGGTTATTATTTGTCTGATTGGCGGAATTTTAGGAATTGCGGCAGGGCTTGCTTTAGGAGCGGCGGGTGCTCATCTTTTGGAAACGGCAGCGCGTCCTTCTTTGATGTCTTGTCTGATTGCGGTTGGTTTTAGCATGATCATAGGCATCTTTTTTGGATATTACCCGGCAGGCAAAGCGGCAAAATTGGATCCTATCGAAGCCTTACGATATGAATGAATCCTGGTTATCCAGGATTTTTTGCTAGGAAGGGATTAAACCATGTTTGCTTTTTTTGAGACAGTTGATGAATAAAGGTTTTAGGATGAAATCTACTTGGAAAAGCAAAGGATTCTTATAAGAGCGTTGCACATTATTTTAAAGACCGCTGGCTAGCTGATGTTTATTAGAGATGGGTATAAAATGGGTGAGCGATGACATGCTATTGTACGTTAGCAGATTTTTATGAGTTATTTTTGATTTAAGTCCATCCTTTGAAATTAAACAATCCCAATTTTCTTATCTTATATTATTTAATATTTGATGAGATGATGACATGTTTTGAGTTTTTGATGCAGTGCAATTGGAAAAAAGGAAAAAGATATATAAACGAGAAGGAATGGATTGATGTATTTTTAAAGAATCGAGGAGCAACTGAATGAGAAAAAGAAAAAAAAGTTTTAATTCAATTTCTTTTTGCTATAATAAAATGTGATTATTAAGTAAAGGAGTCCAACATGAATAAAAAAGAAACAGGATTGCTGGTGATGGTCCTTGGTCTGGATCTGCTGACCAAAATCATGGTGAGCCGGATGATGGAGCTGGGACAGTCGATTCCGATCATCAGGGGATTCTTTCATATCACTTATGTCACCAATACGGGCGCTGCTTGGAGCATGCTGAAAGGAAAAATGCTTTTTTTCTATCTGATGACCATTGTTGCTGTTTTCGTATTAGGATGGATGCTGAAAAAAACAGCACGCAGAGCAAAGATCACTCGCATTGGATTGGTGCTGATTTTAGCGGGAGCGATTGGTAATTTTATTGACCGATTGCTTTATCAATATGTTCGTGACTTTTTGGATTTTACGATTTTCGGGTATAACTTTCCAGTTTTTAATGTTGCGGACATTTCTTTGTGTATAGGCGTATTTTTAACTTTATTGATGGTGTTTCTGAAAAAGGAGGATGGGGATGAGTCAGCTTAAATGGAAAGTGGATGAAGGGATAGAGCCGATTCGTCTGGATCGTTTTTTGAGTATTCAGGCAGCCGATCTGTCACGCAGCTATCTTCAGCAATTAATTGATCAAGGGCATGTTCAGGTCAATGGAAAATCTGTTCGTAGCAGCTATAAGGTCAAGGCTCTGGATGAGATAATGATCGATATTCCCGAAGCCAAGCCCTTAGAGGCTGTCCCGGAACCCATGGAATTGGATATCGTTTATGAAGATAAGGATGTCATTGTAATCAATAAGCCTAAAAACATGGTGGTTCATCCTGGTGTTGGTAATCCTCAAGGAACATTGGTGAATGGACTATTGTATCATTGCAAGGATCTCTCGGGAATCAACGGTGTGCTGCGTCCGGGAATCGTCCATCGAATTGACAAAGATACCACAGGGTTGCTCGTCGCCTGTAAAAATGATAAGGCCCATGAAAGTTTGGCAAAGCAACTTCGTGAAAAGACTGCTTCGCGGAAATATTTGGCTTTGGTGCATGGAGTGATGCCGCATGAGTATGGAACCATTGATGCCCCAATAGGAAGAGATGAAAAAGACCGTCAGAAGATGGCTGTGACTGCTAAAAATTCTCGGTCGGCAGTGACTCATTTTAAAGTTGTTCGTCGTTATCGGGAAATGACTTTATTGGAATGCAGCTTGGAAACTGGACGTACTCATCAAATTCGTGTTCACATGCAGTACATTGGTTTTCCCATCGTTGGAGATCCCAAATATGGACCGCGCAAAACCATGCAGACCAATGGCCAGATGCTGCATGCCTTTGAGCTGTCTTTTATTCATCCGACAACTCAAGAACGGATGACTTTTCATGCTCCGCTTCCAGATGCTTTTCAAGCGGTTTTAGATGGATTGGAGGAAAAGAAATGAATATCGACAGAAAACAGGTCGAGGTTTTCATGGTGGCCTCTTTTTTAATAAAAAATCACGGTTATCGCTTTGTGACCCTGCATCAGCATCAGGATGAAATTTGGCTAGGAAATGCATCAAATATGGAGTTTCCGGTGATTCGGATTTCTTCCTCTACCACTGAATCTGTCTTTTTCGATCGTAACCGTATCCTTCAGGTTCATCAGGCGATCCTCAAGGTGCTACGGCGAGAAGGTCGGCTTTTGGATCTGCATATCAGCAACGAAACAGAAGTGGAAACGGATCCTGATTTCGAACAGGTAGTTTTAAATCAAGGAGAGCTTTATGGAAAGAATATAAGCCATTATTTTCCATTAATTCGAAATGCGATCACTCCTTTTGATGATCCGAAGGAAGAGTTTGCCCGTTTAAATCGTGAACTGGAGGATGTTCAGGCAGCACGTCGGAAACAGAAGCGCAAGCTCAGTCCATTAGGAAAACTTAAAGCAACAACGGTGATCATCGTTTTGTGCGTTTTGGTTTTTGGATTGGATCATTTGATTTCTAGCGTTGGGAATTATATGATTTCTTCAGTTTCGGTTGCATTAGGAGCGTATTATCGTAATGCGATAATCGTTTATCATCAGTTTTGGCGGTTCATTACGGTAGGACTTCATCATCTGAGCATTTGGCATCTTTTGATGAACATGTTTTCTTTACGTGTTTTAGGCCCACAGCTGGAGGAAAGCTTCGGATGGAAAAAATTCTTATTGATTTTGATTTTTTCCACTTTTACTGGATCGTTGTTGATGTATGTGGTGGATACTACTCCATTTGCGGTTGGAATCAGCGGCGGTTTATATGGCTGTATGGCGGCTTATTTTGTTTATGCTTATTCACGTGGCCTATTCCGTGTTGGAGCGTTCCGTAATGCAATCATGCAGACGTTATTTTTGAATCTGATGATCAACCTGATGCCGAATGTTGCGGTTTCAGCTCATTTGGGTGGCTTTTTGGGAGGATTGCTGATTTCTTTCTTTCTGATTGACTACAAGCCGTGGCAGCCGATGAAAAAACATGCTGCCATTGCGGCAATGGTCATTCTTATATTTTTAGGCTATCGCGGGATTACTGAAAAGAAAACTGCCACGCTGTATTATGAGGATCTGGAAATGATCGAAATCTATCGGGATGCCCATCTGGATGGATTAGCTCGGCATCTTTCAGAGCAGGCTGCGGAATATTACCAAATTAGAATTGGAGAGTGAAAAAATGAAACGGGAAAATGTTTTAAGCTGGGATGAATATTTTATGGGATTGGCTCACTTGTCGGCCTTACGTTCAAAGGATCCCTCTACGCAGGTTGGTGCGGTCATCGTTGATCAAAACAACAAAGTTGTTAGTATCGGATATAATGGTTTTCCCATCGGCTGCAGTGATGATGAATTTCCTTGGGCGCGCGAAGGGGGAATGCTTGAAAGCAAGTATGCTTATGTCGTGCATGCGGAGTTGAATGCCATTTTAAACAGTGCCCGTCCAGTTTCAGGATGCACCTTGTATGTGTCACTTTTTCCTTGCAATGAATGTGCTAAAGCGATTATTCAGGCGGGAATCAAAAAAATAGTTTATGAATGTGATAAATATGCCAAGACGGAAGCGACCCAGATCAGTAAGCGCATGCTGCGTTCAGCAGGCGTAGAGTTTGTACGGTTGACCCATTCGGTTCGTCTTTCAGTAGAACGGATTGAGAATCCCGAAGAATGAAACGGCTGATCTTAATCAACGGGCCGATGGGAATTGGCAAAACGACGGTCGGCCGAAAGCTCGCCGAAAAGCTGCCGAATTGTCAGCTGATTGACGGTGACGACGTATGGCGGGTTTTTCCGTTTGAGGTGAATGAAGAAACCCAAAAGCTGGTAGTGGCCAATTTGCGCAGCATGATCGCGCACGCGCTAAACTCAACATGGGTCGAGAATCTTGTGCTGACGTGGGTCATTCCGGAGGAAACAATTTTTGATTTGCTTCTTGACGATCAGCCGCTCAAGGATACCGCTGTTTTTTGTTTCACCTTGCTTGGCAATGAAAAAACGCTGCGGGAAAGGATTGAGCGCGACGCGGCGGGACTTCGCACCATTGACGTTTTAGAACGCAGCCTGCGGTATTTGCCGAAGTTTGAAGCAATGAATACGGAAAAGATCAACACGATAGAGAAAAGTCCCGAAGAAATTGCGGCAAGGTTGTTAGAAAAATTGAGTATTTGACTATTTTATAAGTGAAAGGGCGGAAACGCTCTTTTTTGTCAAATGATAAAAGCAGAGAAATGGGTTTAATATAATGTTTGCAGGAGATCATTTGTTTTGCTTAACAAAGGGTATCTCTAGTTCTCTTTATTCATCCGAAATTCCAGCCGGCTGTCGGTTCAACGAGGAAATCAAGGAAGTTGAATGTCCGAAAAAAACCACGGAGGCGGATGTAATTATAAGCCACTATGTAGATTATATTGAACAAGATGATGTGATTGATGAAAGATTGAGTTTAAATGAGCTGGTATCTGAATTTTCGAGCATTAAGGGAATTAGTGAAATTGAAGTAATGGAACTGTTAGGTGTTAACCGAATGTAAAGAGATTCACAATATGATGAATATTACCGATTGTCTAAATCTTATACTGTTCAATACAGAACAGGCCTTAGATATGTATCTTTCACTCATAATGCATATGTCAATCGGATTAGATCAAACGATTATACTACCAGCTATGTTAATACAATTACTGATGTATTGGATTAGGAGGTATTAATGAATTCCGGTGATTATTATTTTGAAACTGCAACAAATAGTTTGAAATTTTGGAACTCAAACAGTGTAAATCTTTTCTGGGCGGGGAATATTTGTTTAGAATCATCCGTATCATTGTCATTCGGTTCAGACGTAAGTGTAAGTGGCTCTAATCCATATATCTATCGCTTCTGTAAAGAAATTCCATCTACTATTTCATGTCCGCAGTAGTAATCTTAAAAAAATATTGATTTTTGATTATCTGATAATAATTATTTTCATAAAACTAAAGACGTCTAAGGAATTTTACGGACATCTTTACTATGATTTATGATATGATTTTCATTATAGAAATGTGTTTAGCCGATAAAAAGGGAATGATATCAAATTCAGTATCGCAATACGATCGAATCATCGAGCTTTAGTGCGTTTTCAAAGACTGAATGAGCTGGCGGAAAAGCGTAAAAAACAGATTAATAAAAAGAAAAGCAAACGAGTAGCTTCTATCCGTTTGTTCCATTTCAAAAAGGGATGGAGTAGGCAATCAGAAAGGATCATTGATCAGATTGCGGACGTTTTCGGTGTTTTTAAAATGCAGCTTGGCGATGTTTCTAAGCTCCTCGAAGCCGTATTTTTTCACGAAAGCTGCCGCATCCTGATCGACTTTTTCAGAAGCGCCTTTGGTTAGCTTCATGCCGTAATGTTCCTCTAGTGCCTGCCACGTTTTCAAAAATCCGTATCGGGCGATAATCGAAGCGCAAGCCACCGCCGAATACTTATTTTCCGCTTTGGTTTCAAAATGAATGCTGCGGACAATTGCTTTTTCTTGCTTGAGATAACGGTAATAGCTGGTTTCTGGAGCAAACTGATCGACAACGATCAGCTTTGGCAAAACGATTCCTTTTTTTATGAGATTGACATACGCCTGATTATGCAATCGGGCCTTGATCTGGTTGAGGTTGTTGGTCTTATGAATTTGATTGTAGCGTGCATTGTCCAGAATAAGCAGGCTGTAAGGCAGCATTTCCATTAAGCGGGGAGCGATCTTCAGCATCTCTGTATCGCTTAGCTGTTTGGAATCGCGAATGCCCAGTTGTTTTAATTCGAGTTCCTGCTCGGCACAAACGACACAGGCACAGACACAAACTGGACCAAAGTAATCGCCCGTGCCGACCTCATCGCTGCCGGCATGATCTTTTTCTGCTGTTTCTGATTTTAAAAAAACGGAGGCATAGATTTCTGCATCTTTGCCTTGAAAGACGACTTTGCCAGAATTGTAAGCGGTAATGGTGCAATTTTCCGGCCTAAGCTGGAATTCTGCGTAAGGCGGGGTTTTTTCTGTTTGGTATTCATGCCATGCTTTTTTCAGTTTTTTCCTCTGATCAAGGGAAAGAATGCAGGTTATCGTATTCATAGGTCACCTCGTTGCCTGAATATCATAACACAATATTTGCAAACGTTCCAAGTTTTCGGTATGATATCAAAGAGGTGCATAAGATGAATCATCCTGAAATAGGGCAGTTACTAGTCAATGTTGGTTTGATTGCGATTCTGCTGATTAATATCGTGAGGTGCTGGTACAAAGGCTTAATGATGTCTTTGTGGGAGTGTTTTGGCACACTGTTTGCTTTACTGGCCGCTTGGAATTTTTCCGTTTGTTTGGCTGAGCAGTTTCGTATTTATCCGTTGGAATGGACTCCGATGGCAGAAACACCATTGGGGCCGATGTTTCAGGCAGCATTGAATCGGTTTGCGTGGGCCTTGTTGATCTTTATTGCAGTGAAGCTGATCATGCTGCTGCTAAAGCCGGCAATTAAGTTATTGCAGAAGCTGCCGTTAATCAAGCAGATCAATCAAGTCGCGGGTGCTTTTTTTGGTGTTGTCATTACCTGGTTATGGGCTTTCTTAGCGATCTTTTTGTTTTCTGTCCCAGTTTTTAAACAGGGGGATCTTTTAATCAATCATACCCTGCTTGCGCCTATTAAGCATGTTTCTGCTGAAGTGATTGGCAGTGCGGGTCAGATGATTTATGAGAATGAAGCGCTAATGCGGATTTTAAAAGGAGAAGTACTTAGCGAAAAGGATCGAAAGATCCTTGAGCAATGGATAAAAGAGTACTCATTGGATGCTGAAAGTCTGGCAGAATATTTTCAATTTGAGTGATTCTTTTTAAATCGTGAGAAGAAAATACACATAAGGAAGAAAAGAAGGGATAAGCATGGAGCGTTATGAAGGTTTGCAATTATCATTAATTTTGGATAGGATTGCGACTCATTGTGCTTTTTCAAAGGGGAAACAGGAAGTTGCTGCGATGCAGCCTTCTTTTAGTCCTTTGGAAATTCGAAGAAGGACTGAGGAGATCCAAGAAGCCCTGACCTGTGTGATCCGCTATGGCGGGCTGCCGTTCGATGGGATTCGTGATATCACTGGATCGTTGAAAATTGCTTTGAAAGACGGAATTTTGAATGCCCAGAATTTATATGATATCGTGGATCATGAACGGGGTTTGCGGTCGATGCAAAGTTATATTCGAAAGCTGGAGCACCCTGTTCCACGTATTCAAGAATTGACCGATTCACTGGTGAGCCATCCGGAAATCGTAAAAAAAATTGAATCCTGTATCGCTCCGACTGGAGAGGTTCTGGATCAGGCTTCAAAACGATTAGCTGAGCTGCGTAAAAGACTGGTGAGCGTAGAACGAGAATTGAATCAGCAGGCTCAGCGGTATGTTGCAGCCAACGCCAATCGTTTGATGGATTCTATTTTGGCTAGCCGAAACGGCCGGGTCGTTGTCTTGGCTAAAATTTCTGAAAAAAATGCTTTAGGTGGTTTGATCCATGGCGAAAGCGCTTCGGGACAGACTGCTTATGTTGAACCGGCTTGTCTGCTTCCGCTGAATAATGAAAAACAAAGCCTGCTAAGCGAAGAACAGGAAGAAGTGGAGCGTATTTTGTTTGAATGCAGTCAAACTGTCAAAACTGGAGCCAATCATTATTTGGATAACTTGGAAACCATGGCACTTTTGGACAGTTTGTTTGCGCGTGCATCTTTTGGAAAAAAGATAGAAGGAACGGTTGTTCAGTTGAGTTTGCAGCGGGAATTGTTTTTAAAATCGGCTCGGCATCCGTTCATCGATCCTCAGCAAGTCGTGGCGAACACGTATACGATCAAAGATCCTACTCGGATTTTGTTGATTACGGGTCCTAATACTGGAGGAAAAA
>CALVGQ010000037.1 GCA_944327135.1 uncultured Erysipelotrichaceae bacterium
TTTTGAGCAGAACGATGAAAAAAAGCAAAGGCTTTTTCAGTGTTCTCATCAGGCAAACAGGATAGCCACTCTGTTTTCCCTAAAAAATACAAAACCTGCTTTTTCTGCTGCGCTGTCTGATTCAAGGCCTTCAAAGTCGTGGCATTCAGCGTTTTTCGCATCAGTTCATGGCCCATCGCATCCTCACTGAGGGCTCCATTTAAAAGCACATAGCCATCCCAAGGGATCTTTTTTAAGGCCTCCATTTCCAAAACACCCTTTCGGCTGCGGCCTGAACTGACAACAATTTTTTTCCCTCTTTTTTTCAGCTGAAAAAGCGCCTGCAGGGTGGAGTCAGGAATCTGGTGACACCGATTATCCAGCAAGGTCCCATCAACATCAAAGAAAAACAAATCAAAATCTCTCATGCTTATCCTCCACGACTCCTTGAACGCTCTCCCGTTTCGCGCGAAACCGCTGTGTCAGCCAGCTGTTCGGAACGGCTGATAATTTCATTACGCTTTTCAAATTCCTTTTTCATCATCAATAGGTACAAAGCATCGATCAAATACAGCTGAGAGCAGCGCATCGTTGTCACATTGAGCCGGGTCTGCGTATCGAACGTCACTGTTTTCAGCAACAGATCGGCATAATTATACAAGGAATTCCGAATCCTCCGGGTCATCGCAATCACCGGAATCCGTTTTTCTCTTGCAAGCCGGGCAGCCTTCAGCACTTCTGCCGATTCGCCCGATTCCGAGATCAAAAAAACCACGGTATCCGAATCAGCATTATCGATCAAGGAATAAATCGTATGCGCACTGTTTGAAGTCATGCATGGAATTCCCATCTTGATCAGCTGATTCGCCAGATACTCTGCAAACAGGTTCGAGCTTCCCACTCCAAAAAGAATATGCGTCCTGCTTGCACGTATCCAGTCCGCTGCTTTTTCCAGCGCCTCCGGCTCATTGATCTGACATGTAATTGCCGTAATATCCTGAATCTGACGCACGATCTTCTTCATCATCGATTCAGTGGCTTCCTCGACTTCCAATTCCTGTTCAACAATTTCTCTAGCCTCCATGGCTGACAAATCCGCCAGCAGCTCACGAAAGCTTTCATATCCAAGCTTTTTAGAAAATCGAATGATCGTCGACTGTCCAATCCCTGTCTGATTGGCCAATTCTTGGGAAGTAATCGTCTTGATTTCTGCAAGATGCTCCTGAATATAATCAGCAATCTTGTTTTCGGAAGGAGTCAGACTTTGTTTGACTGTATTCAGTTTAGATAAAAACATGCTTGTTCCCCACCTTTTTCTTTTATTATTATAACGAAGGAAGGCACAAATTCCAATGCTCTCCGCATTGACATGAATATTCGCATATATTAAAATAATATTGAATAATTTATTCAATACAGGGGGTCATTATGGAAAACAATGTCTATCACTGCGTCATCCAGCTTGTTCAACAGCTGGAATCCTCCCAAAAAGAAGCCGTTGAACAAGCCGCCCGTCTATTCGCTGAAGCACTCAAAAACGGCGGGATGCTCCAGGCCTTTGGCTCCGGACACTCTCAGGCCGGAGCAAGCGAGCTTTGCTTCAGAGCAGGGGGATTTATCCCAACCAAGCAAATCAAAGAGCCGGCCGGCGGGGCTTATGAAGGGATCGAAGGCGTTGGCCGTCAATTCATGAAAAAGGTGGATGTTCGAAAGGAAGATGTCGTCGTATTGATTTCTAATTCCGGAAGAAATCCGCTGCCCATCGAAATCGCCATCGGCGCCAAAGAAAAAGGAGCGAAGGTCATCGTTATTACTTCATTAAGCGCCAGCAAAAAGCTGACCTCCAAGCACTCTTCCGGAAAACTGCTTTATGAATTCGCAGATGTCGTTCTGGACAATTGTGTTGCAGATGGAGATGCGATGATCGAACTGGAAGGATTGGATACGAAGATCTGTGGAATGTCCGCGATTACCACCGCCGTTCTTGTCCAAGCAACCGTCTGTCGAACAGCACAGCTGCTTTTAGAAGAAGGCATTGTTCCACCGGTTTTCAAATCACAAAATATCGACGGGGGCGCCGAATACAACGATGCTCTGCTGGCTCAGTATTTTGACCGAATGTACCACATTTAACCAAGACGAAAAAACAGGGATCGTCCCTGTTTTTTTTGTCTTAGATAAAAATACTGTTTTTGGACTATCCACAAAAGTCGATCTGTCTTCCTTTTCATTGGATGAAAAGCGCTCACCTAGATGACCCTCCTCATTTCCTCACTGGTTATTTTCCACGATTATCTGTTTTTCTGCTTCTTTGTCAAAACAAAAGGAATATCCAGCATCATTGCTGAAAGAGAATAAAATTAAAATGATCTTTCCTTTTTAGAAAGATCACTTAAATTGAAAATCCTTATTTTATTTTTTTGATTCTAAACAAAACACCTTCTTCGAGATTTTCCGCCGAAACTCGATATCCGTACGTCGTACAAACCCGATAAACAATCGAAAGTCCTAGGCCAAATTTCCCATCTGTTCCTTTTTCATAAGGCCGGAAGAGCTTTTCCTGCCGTTCCTTGGAAAGCAGCGGTCCATCATTGGAAATTTCCAGTTCATCTTCATTCAGCGTGATCACAATTTCACTTTTAGCATACCGAATGGAATTATCCAATAGATTTTCAATCACGATCCGCCATGGTTCTTCTTCACCATGGAATTTTACCGGATGCAGCACCGTAGTAATATTGACATCCGACTTCAAGACCTCCATGGATAAAATAACTTTATTGATGACTTCCACCATGTCCAGCGTATTGCCCTCTTCTGCTACATCGCTCAGATAACCCATCTTATTCAGCATCAGCAGACTGTATACTTTCTTTTCCAGGCGGTTGGCATGCTCAATGATCACATCCACGCTTTTTTCCAGCGTCTCATACGGATAGATCCCATCTTTGATGCTCTCAGCGTAGGATTTGATGGTGGCAATCGGAGTTTTCAGATCATGGGAAATATTCTGAATCATCTCCTCTTTGATCTGATCCTGCCGCACCAGCTCATCCCGCATGACAACCAAGGCCCCAGCGACCTCTCCGATCTCATCCCGGCGATCGATTCGTAATACGGCCTCTTCTCCTTTACGGACCTTCTCAATGTATGAGCGGATCTGATTCAGCGGATGGATCAACGAACCTACCCAGATCATCAGGATAACAAACAGAACCCCCACTACCAAACTGCTCAGATTGATCACGCTGTTCAGCAAAGCGCTTTTAAATTCGGCCCGATAATTTTCTGACATGAAGGAGACCAGCATCAGCTGATCATCGATCCGATACACTGAATACAAGATACGGGTCTGCCCGTTGGTATACACGTAATCCTTGCTTTGCTCGGTGGTCTTCAATGCCTGGGCAACAATCGCATTGACCATCTCCGTATCCTTCAGCGTATTCGTAATGCTGATCGAACTGCTTTTCTGATCGATCAGGATATTGGTCACCAGCGGATCATTATAAATGCTCCAGCTGTCTTCCTCCACATTATTCAGGATGGCCTCCTGCGTCCGGTGGATCAGCCGGTACATTTCATTGTCCACAAAATCATTGACCGTCTCCGACAAATACACAAAGAAAAACAAGGCAAACACTGTCACTGACATGAAAATGATCGTTAACAGCTGCTGAGAAAGATTCAGCTCTTTGAGCCAAAGACGAAGCCGCTTCATCATCCCAGCCGATAGCCGTATCCGTAAATGGTATGAATATTCAGATTCGGCATTTTCTTTCTAAGCCGCCGCAGTGTATCATCCACTACTCGATCCGATCCAAAATAATTGACATCCCATACTTTTTCAAGGATCTGCTCCCGCAAAAAAGCCGTTCCGCGATTTTTGACAAACAGCATCATCAAATCAAATTCCTTGGTAGTCAGTTCAATCTCATGACCCTTTTCATCATAAACGATCCGCTGACTTTCGTCGATCTGATAACCATCGATCTGAATACGCGGGTTTTCCTCACGATAGGTACGCTTGATGATATTGTTCACTCGCAGAACCAGCTCTTTTGGAGAAAACGGCTTGGTAATGTAATCATCGCTGCCTTTTTCCAGTCCGATGATCCGATCAAATTCTTTATCCCGTGCTGACATAAAGATGACCGGAACATTCGGGGATTTCATCCGGATCTCCTCGATCAGGTCAAAACCGCTCTTATCATCCAGCATGATATCCAGGATCCATAAATGAATGTCCTCATCCGAGGTATGGATCTCTGCTTCATCAAAAGTCAGATAGGAGCGCACCTCATACCCTTCCTTTTCCAGATATCGTTTGACCAGCTCGTTAAGATCCTTTTCATCCTCAACAACACAAATGACTTTTTTCATCGTTTCACCCTTTCTAGTCTTCTAAAAATGCGGCAACTCGTGCAGAAGCCGGAGCTTTTTTCAGCCGTTCCCAAGAATCAAGCTGAAGGATCTTGCCTTGATCCAGGATCATCACCCGTCCATTCAGCAGCGCCGCTTCCGCCCGGCTGTGTGTAACATACAGGCAGCTGAAGCCATAATGCTCACGCAGCAAAAGCAACAGTTCAATCATCTTTTTTCGCAGCATTTCATCAAGATTATTCAGCGCTTCATCCAGAAGCAAAAGCCGGCATTCCCGGACCAAGGCCCGTGCTAAAGAAACCCGCTGTTTTTGACCGGCCGACAAGGTCGAGGGAAAACGCTCCAGCATTTCATCCAATCCGACCTCTTTGGCAATTTGATTTACCCGCTGATCAATCTTTTCCTTCGACCAGCCCTTTTTTTTCAGCCCCAAGGCGATGTTCTCTCGGACCGCAAGATGGTCAATCAGCCGCGGCTCATCAAAAACCACCGAAATGTTCCAAGCATCCGCATGAATGTCTGTCATTGGCTGCTCATCAAAAAGAATGGTTCCTGCTGTTGGATGATCCAGACCAGACAAACAGCGAAGCAGTGTGCCTTTTCCTGAACCGGAAGGGCCCAGTACGCACAGGATCTCCTGTTTTGCCAAGTCAAAAGAAACCCCATCCAGCGCCCGCAGATGGCCAAACTCACGTACCAGATTCCTGACCGTGACCTTCATCGCGATGTGCCTCCAAAAATTCGTCCACCTGCGCTGCCGTTGGTAAAGAAGGAATAGCGCCCTTCACAGTAGTTGCCAATGCCCCAGAGGCATTGGCCCGACGAACGAAAGCCGACAATTCTGACACTGTCAGTTGCTCAGGGTGTTCGTGCCGGCAAACAGAAGCTAAAAAGGATCCAAAAAATGCATCTCCTGCCCCAGTCGAGTCCACTGATTTTACCGAAAACCCAGGAAACGAAATAAAATGATGCTCAGTTTTCATGATGCAGCCGGCCTGCCCCCGAGTAATCAGGATCAAAGGAATAGCATACTCTTTGCGCATCTGCTCCGCGGCCTGAGCCAGATCCTCTATCTCCATGATAAAAAACAGCTCTTCTTCTGTTACCTTGAGGATATCACAAAATTCCAGACCTTTACGAATCTGAGCCCGTGCTTCTTCCAGATTCGGCCATAACGGCTGCCGCAGATTAGGATCAAAGGTCAGCAGCTTGTGATTGCGCCGAGCATATTCCAGCAGCTCAAATGTGGTCTGACGAGCCGGATTGTGCGTCATCGAAACCGATCCATAATGAAAGATCCCGCATTCATTCAAAGTATCAAAATTCACTTCACGGCTTTCAATGGCAACATCTGCTCCCGGATTGCGATAGAAGCTGAAATCCCGTTCCCCATTCTCCTGCAGCTGCACAAACGCCAGCGTTGTCCGATAGCGATGGCTCAGGATGACACTGGAAGTATCTACCCCCTCTTTTTTTAAGATGCGAACCAGAAAATCTCCGAAAAGATCCTGTCCGACCTTTCCCACAAAAACGCTTTGACCCTGCTGCCGCGCAATCGCTACGGCCAGATTCGCCGGCGCTCCTCCAGGATTTTGTTCATACAAAAAATTGCCCTTTTCACTCAGCCCCTGCGGGGTAAAATCAATCAGACACTCGCCGAAAGCACAAACCTTCATGAATTCACATCCTTCTTTTTCCTATATTCTATCACATAATTCGTGAACCTCAATGAAAAGCCGCCGAACCCTTCCAGGAAGTGGCTCTTTCCATGATCCTGATAAAAACGGCGCCGGAAAATCCGGCACCTTTTTTTCAAATTCTAGCATTCATTGTCCGCCAGCAGCAATCCATTCCTCTACTTTTTCTTCCAGCAAATCAAAGGTCATCGGACCATTCTTTAAGATCAGCTGATGGTAAGCGATCTCATCGAATTTCTCCTTCAGTGCTTCCTTTGCTTTTTGCCGTAGGGTCACCATTTCCATCATGCCAATGCCATAGGGAGTCAAAACCGAAGGATCCGCCACCACTGCATCAAATAAAAGATCGGCACTTTCTTCATTGTTCAATCCAAAGATCTCGCCGTAGCTTTCCAGCCAGCTCAGCAATTCCGTGCGATCCCAACCATAATAATTCACCCCGATATCGATCAGCGATTGAATCAAATAACCATAATAGATCTCATAGCCCAGAAACTGTGACAACGCCGGATCCTCGCTCAAGATCCAGTCCAAGGCATCCAGCTCTACCATCATGGCCCAGCCCTCGCCATAACCAAGAAAGTCCGTTACCGTCCGGATCGGATGAGGGTTGGTATTGTAAAAAAATGTGTTTTGGTAGCAATGGCCCGGAAACCCTTCATGAGCCAAGGTGGTATACAAGGTCTGCAAATCGCCGGTTGTATGCTCCGGATTGATCTTAATAACATTCTCCGTAATCTGGTCCAGCGGTGGAATCAGATAATAAGCAATTGTTGAAGCATTAGCAATCGAAGGATCCAGATATTCCACCGTATAACTGACCTCAGGTCCTTCTGGATACTGTTGAAGCAGCCACTGTTGATAATTCTTTAGGATCATCTCTGGATCCTGCTCTGGGAAAGAAGAGGCCGAGTTCAGATAACGCTCATAAAGTCCTTCATCCTGAACCAGCAGCATGACCATCCCGGAAATCACCTCAACCAGCTGTTCTTCTCCTTTTTGAAACAAGGTATCCAGGCTGCCCTGATACCCCAGCCGATAACGAAGCAGCGCTTCATAATACGCTTTTCCGCCCTCAAAAGAAGCAAGACCGCCATCGCTTTTCCGCGCTCCCTGCCACTTAAGCAATTGATCCTTCACCTTTTCATAAGCCGGGATCACTTTCGTTATGACCAATTCCTGATTCCGCTCGATCAGCGCCGTTTTTTCAGCATCATCGACTCCCTCCAGTGCTTCCAGCTTTTCATTAAACGACAGAATCAGCTCATTGTCTTCGATCTTATTCACAAATTTTGTAATTTCCGCAGTCGTATCCGTTACCGCCTGATCGCTCAAAAACCAGCCCTTCGCCACTTGATCAGCAGTATAATCCAACGCTTCATCCAGATATCGCTCAACATCTTCCAGCAAGGTCAGATACGTTTCCAGATCCTCTTCTTTATAAAAGCGAAACTCTACAAAATTTGTAATCAGGTTGCTGGTAAGACTGGTAGCAGGGCTAAACAAAGCACTATAATCATTTATCCCGATCGAGGCGCTTTGGATTTCCAGATAAGCTTTCAATACTGCATAATCATTCTTCTGACTGGCATTAAGCTGCTCAGGATCATATTTTTCCAATTCGTTCAAGGCTTGAAGGATCGCTTCATCCTGCCGCTGCAGTTCTTCCTCACTCAAGCTTCCCAAAGAAATCTCGTTTAGCTCGATTCCATAAACCGAAGGATCTACCAAACTGTAGTGCAGGGTCAGCGCATCGGAAGAAACCTCTTCCGTATACAGTGTCAATAAAAATTCATCAAATTGTTTCTGAATTTCTGTTTCCGCTTCTTCTCTTTGCAAAGAAGCAGGCTGGTCTTCCTTTTGGATCTTCTTCGTACATGCCGACAGCTGGAAAAGCAACGTCGCGCTCATCAGCAGCAAAAACAGTTTTTTCATAGGCTTTCCTTTCTTTTTTTACGTATCTCTATTATACTCTATTTTTCATCCGCTTATCCAGTATCCTTTTTCTATGCTATAATAAACCACGGTGATAACAATGATTCATGCAAAACAAACACTGCAGGCCATGCTGAAGGCCCCCATCACAAAACAGGATTTTGATGCCGCTGCAAAAGACGCACACGGGATCGTCAAGATCATTGTTGCGGCAACCATGAAAGAAAAAGCGTATGATTTTCTGCACATCATGATGCAAAAAAAGCGGCAACAATACACGCTGAACCTATTTGAAAAAATCCAAAAGACCCCCTGGTATGATTTTGAACAGCCGGATGGCAAACGTTTTGTACTTATCTGGCAGTTGGAAACCGTTGCAGACCAAGAAGAGCTCGTCGAATATTTCAGCGAATGCATGCAGGAATTCACTCAGGATTACGGTGATGTGATCGTGCATGCAGTCGATCGAAAAAATCCTCAGGAGATCTTGCAGATCGATACTCACGACAACACGATCCGAACCTTTCGAATTCCCAATGATCCTCAGGCTTGAAAAAGGTCATCGAACTATTGCTCGATGGCCTTTTTTTCACTCTGTATTCCAGTCCCTTTCAGCTTCGCCAAAACCAAAAGCGAATAAGCAGGGATCCGCAAATGACTGGCTTTCTTCATGCAGCTTCCCGTTTCATCCAAAATGCACACAAAGCCATCCGCCCGCATCAGCCCATCCTCTTTGAATGGATTGATCAAAACCTGAAGTTCTTCATAATCCGTTAAATTGCCAATCTCCACCAGCTTATAAATTAAAATACCGCCCAGACTATCGAACTGAATATGCCGCTGCAGCAATTCTCGCGAGAAAAGCCGAAATGCCGCACATTTTTTTCGCAGCAGAATGCAGTCGCGTGTATAGCGAACGACCTCCAGATTACGGTTACGCCGGGCATAATCGATCTGATTAATCCGATCCGGCATATTGTAGGTGTTATCATAACCGGACTTGCTCCGGCAGAATTCCTGCCCGCTATGCAGAAATGGAATGCCTTGAGAAAAGATCAAGACCGCATTGATCATTTTCTGTCGCTGGAGGCGGATCTCACGCACTTCTTCATTGCAGCAGACTTTCATCTTATCCCACAACGTCGCATTGTCATGACACTCAACATAATTAATACTCTGCGAGGGCTGATCAAAATAATGAAAGTAATCCGGATGCGCCATGCCGCACAAACAGTATTTGGCCGCTTCCATCATCGCCGCATCACCAGTCAGATATCCTTTATGATTTTTCTCATATTCCGAGGTCTTTCCCTTAAGATGATCCCGATAATAATCATTAAAGAAGGCCAGATGAGGGACTTTTCTCTGATTTTCCAACATGCATTTTTTTTCATCCGGCAAAGCTGTCGGCATATTCCATCCTTCTCCATATAACAGTGCCGACGGATTCAGCTGATGCACCTTCTTTTCCAGAAGATTCATTGTATCGATATCCAGGATTCCCATCAAATCAAAACGAAATCCATCGATCCCATACACCTCCACAAAATAAACACAGGTATCGATAATCAGCTTCTGCATCATTTTTCTGCGAGATTCCAGATCATTTCCGCAAAAAGAGCCATTGGACAAAGAATGATTATCATTGACCCGAAAATAATAATACGGAACACAGTGCTCCAGACTAGACAAACTGACATCATAATGATGGTTAAACACGACATCCAGATTCACGCCGATCCCAGCCGCATGAAAGCTGTTAATCAGATCCATGAATTCATTGACCCGTGCCAGCCCGTCATCTGGATCACTGCTGTAGCTGCCCTCCAGCGTCATGTACTGCATCGGATCATAGCCCCAGTTATACTGGCGCTCCGGCAAGCATTCATCAACCGTAAAAAAGTCATTGACCGGCATCATCTGCACATGAGTAATCCCCAATTCAACCAGATAATCGAATCCGGTGCTTTGACCACCGTAACGGCTTCCCTGTTCATTTAAAGCCTCAAATGTCCCATGATGATGCGTTCCAGCTGTTTCACTGCTTGTAAAATCACGGACTGAAAGCTCATATATGATCGCATCCGTGGGATGCTTCAACGCCACCGGCTGACTGCGGCCACTTTTTAATTTTTCTATGCAGATGACCACACTGTTGCAACCATTGCAGTCGCTGGATTTTCCGTAAGGATCCAAACTTTCCTGGTATTTTCCATTCACCTTCACCAGATACGTATAGCGAATTCCTGTCGCATCCTGGTTGACCGTCATTCGCCAAACTCCGCGTTCTGTACGGTGCATCGTAAATCGTTCTGTATACTGCGGAAATTTCAGAATCAGAATCACTTCACTGGCCGTCGGTGCCCAAAGGCAAAAATGCGTCTTGCCATTTTGGACAAAAGCTCCCAGATCTTCTTTCTCATAATAAAACTCCCGATCAAATCGTTCCGTTTGAACAATATAACGAAACTGAACCGGTGTTCGATAGCCTTGGCTGCACACCAACTCATAGTCCACCCCAAAGCACAATTCTTCATCCAGCTCCAGTGAATACCGGCGAAACAGATCAAACTCCTCATTTCCCTTGATTCGGCAATGGATGAGCTTTCCTTTTTGATCACGAACATAAAAGTAATCACAAACACCGTGATAATACCGCCGTGAGACTTCTACGCTCAATGTATCATAATTATCAAGATACGCTTCCACACTCGTATTCGGTTGCATTTTCCCACCTCGCTGCGCCCTTATTTTACACCGGAAACAAGCCGAATGACAAGACTTCATGCTAGATCGATTCTTCGCCTTTCCTAAACACGACCATTTTCCTATAAAAAAGACCGGATTCTTTCCCGGTCTTTTTAGCTTATCTGGTCGCGTTGATGATTTCTTCAAAAGAATCCACTTTCAATGAAGCACCGCCGATCAAAGCCCCGTCGATGTCTTCCATGGCCATGTATTCTTTGATGTTGTTCGGTTTAACCGAGCCGCCATACTGAATCCGGACTGAATCCGCCGCCTCATCTCCAAACATCACCCGAACCTGATCCCGCACGATGTGGCAGCAGTCCTGAGCGATTTCCTTGGTTGCAGATTTTCCTGTTCCGATTGCCCAAATCGGTTCATAGGCAATGACCATTCCCGCTACACATTTAGGACACAGCCCAGCCAAGCCTCCGCTTAGCTGAGAACGAATCACTTCTTCGGTCTGTCCGGCATCAAACTGCGCTTCGGTCTCCCCAATGCACAGAATCGGAGTGATCCCGGCTTCAATCAGCCGTTTGGCTTTTTTGTTGACAGATTCATCCGTTTCATTAAACATCTGGCGACGCTCAGAATGACCAATGATACAGTGAGTGACTCCGATTTCCTGCAGCATTGGGACACTGACTTCCCCAGTAAACGCACCGGCATCCTCAAAATGGCAGTTTTCCGCTGCAATAATCAGATTTTTCGCCGTAGCCACACAATCCTTCAGCGCAGTAAATGGAGCTCCAACACCATAGGTCGCACCATCATGCAGTTTCGGCTCGATCGCCTCAATGAATTCGACCGCTTCCTTGCAGGTCTTGTTCATTTTCCAGTTTCCAACAATAATCGGTTTTCTCATGGTTATTTTTTCTCCTGAATAATGGCAATTCCCGGCAATTCTTTTCCTTCCATGTATTCCAAAGAAGCCCCGCCGCCGGTCGAAATATGCGAGAATTTTTCCTTATAACCTAGCTGAATGGCTGCAGCAGCAGAATCTCCGCCGCCAATGACCGTCGTCGCTCCAGGCAGTTCAGAAATAGCTTTGCAGACTTCATTGGTTCCTTTCGCAAATGGAGCCATTTCAAAAACTCCCATCGGGCCGTTCCAAACAACCGTCTTAGCCCCTTCCAATGTCTTTCTAAACAAAGCTACTGTCTCCGGTCCAATATCCAGACCCATCCATCCATCAGGAATCTGACCTGACTTGCAGATCTGCGTATTTGCATTTTCCGCAAAAGCATCCGCACAGACATTATCCACCGGCAGAACCAGCTTATCCCCAGCTTTAGCCAGATATTCTTTCGCCAGTTCGATCTTGTCTTCTTCCAACAAGGAAGTTCCGATGCTGCCTCCCTGAGCCTTCATAAAGGTATAAGCCATACCTCCGCCAATAATGACTTTATCCGCCTTTTTCAGCAGATTATCAATGACTGCGATCTTATCGGAAACCTTCGCTCCGCCAATAATTGCCACAAAAGGACGTTCTGGAGTATCCACCGCTTTAGAAAGCATTTCCACTTCTTTTTGAACCAGGAATCCGCAAGCACTTGGCAGATGGGTCGCAATGCCCACCGTGGAAGCATGCGCACGATGCACTGAACCGAAAGCATCAGATACAAACAAATCACCCAGCTTTGCCCAATAAGCGGCCAGCTCTGGATCGTTCTTGCTTTCACCCTTTTCATAACGGGTATTCTGCATCAGTACGATCTCGCCGTCATTCATCGCCGCAACTGCTTTTTCCAGTTCTTCTCCGCGAGTCACCGGAACAAAGGTCACCTTGGCATCCACCAGCTCCTGCAAACGTACCGCTACCGGAGCCATGTTGTTTTTCTTTTTATCGGCTTCACACTTTTCCGGATCTTTGTGATCGACCTTGCCTAAATGAGACATCAAAATCACTTTTGCTCCATTTTCAATCAAATAATTGATCGTCGGCAGAGCCGCAACGATTCGATTGTCATTGGTAATTTTTCCATCCTTCAGCGGAACATTGAAATCCACCCGGACGATGACGCGTTTTCCTTTTACATCTAAGTCACGAACAGTTTGTTTTGCCATGTATTCATCTTCCTCCTATGCACGAAAATTATACCACCGTTTAACTTCATAAACAATCACCAAGTTTCCTTTTGTGAAGGATTTATCAATACGAAAGCGCTTCCTTGACGGATGCCTCATGCAGGATCGATAAAAAAGTTTTTCATTCCGTTTTAAAACCATATAAAAAGCTGAGATCCTCACGATCCCAGTTTTACAGATTCAAAGACTTTTATACAATTCAAGATAGCGCTCTGCCGAATTCTTCCAGGACACATCCGTTTTCATAGCCCGTTTGATCATTTCATCAAATTCACGGCGGCTGTAATAATATGTATCCATGGCATAGCGAATCGTATTCAGCATATCATCTCCATTGATGGCATAAAAGCTGAAACCATTGCCCTCTTGTGTATATTGATTATACGGCATGACCGTATCCTTCAACCCTCCGGTTTCCCGCACTAACGGCAAAGTTCCATAACGCATTGAGATCAGCTGGCTGATTCCGCACGGTTCAAAACATGACGGCATCAAAAACAAATCTGCGCCAGCATAGATCCGATGAGCCAGTTCTTCATTGTATCCGCAATAGTACACCGCTCTTCTGCGATACCGATGCTCCATCATCCGCAAGCTGTTTTCAATCTGCGACTCTCCGGTCCCTAAAACGACCAGTTGAACATCCTGACTCATCAGATCATGGATACGATCACAGACCAGCTGCAGTCCCTTTTGCTGAGTCAGCCGGGAAACAATTCCGATCAGCATCACATCCGGATCTTCTCGTAATCCCAGCTCAGACTGCAAGGCCCGTTTGTTAACTGCTTTGCCCTCTTTGACTGTTTTGCCATCATAATTCTGTATCAACAACGAATCAGTCTTCGGATCCCCAAGTTCGGTATCGATGCCGTTAACGATCCCTGAAAGATCCTGAATCCGCATCTTTAATACTTCCTGCATATTTTCGCCAAAATACGGAGAAAGGATTTCCTGAGCGTAGGTCGGAGAAACGGTCGTCACCTTATCGGAAAACAGAATTCCAGCCTTCATAAAGCTGATTCCATCATAAAACCGCAGTGTCCCGTCTTCAAACAAAGAATAAGGAAGATCCAGACAGTCCGTCAGCACCTCTTTTGGGAAATTGCCCTGGAAAGCAAGATTATGGATCGTATACACAAACCGGATCGCATTCATTTTTGGATCCTCGGCATAATGCTGCTTGCACAGCACTGGAATCATTCCCGTATGCCAGTCATGACAGTGAATGATGTCCGGATAAAAATCAATCACCCGCAAAAGCTCCAGCACCGCTTTTTGATAAAAGGCAAAACGTTCCCCGTCATCTCCATATCCATACAGTCCTTCTCTTTCAAAATAGCCCTGATGTTCAATGAAGTAGAACAGTACGCCTTCGGTTTCCTTCTTGTAATAGGTCGCTACGGTATCAATGATCCCGCAGCGGATCGGAACCGTCGCAATCCTTTCAAAGCTGTCACGATTCCGCTGAGCCATTTTCAGATAAAGCGGAAGGACGACCCGTACATCCACTCGTTTCTTTTTTAAAATTTTTGGAAGGGAACCGACGACATCCGCCAAGCCCCCGCTTTTAATATAAGGCAAGCCTTCCGTTGCCGCAAAAAGAACTTTCATGCTTTGCCTCCTTAAATCCGGTCACGCCGTTTCACATAGATCGGAGCGTCCGTCGTTCCCACCAATTTCTTGACATGATGGATAATGGCTTCTTTATCCACCACGACATGATCCAGTTTGGCATTTTCCCCGATATAGGAACCCTGAAGAAGAATGCAGTTCTTTACCACAGCGCCTTTTTTCACCACGACGTTGCGGCCCAGCACACAGTTTTCGATCGCTCCTTCAATATAACATCCATTTGCCACTGAACAACCGCTGACCTTAGCTCCTGGTGCATACTGAGTCGGCGAAGAATCGCTGGTTTTGGTATAAATCGGCCAGTCATTTTTAAACAACGCTCCGGCATTTTCCAATTTACCCAAAAACATGCTTTCTCTAAAATAAGCCTTGATGTTGTTGATGCAGCCGACATAGCCCTTGATCGCAATACCGCCGATCTTGTATTCCATGCAGCAGTCAGCCAGAATGTCCTTCAGCCAATACAGTGCGCTGGTATTGGCCGCCCGCTTAACCAGTTCCATAAACAGCTTCTTGGACATGATATAGCATTCCAAGGAAATATTCCGATTCTTATACTTCCCGCGATTCTTTTCAAAGGCAATGATCCGCTTGTCTTTATCCACGGTAACCACATCACAGTCAATGAACTGCTCCTTGGCTTCATCCGTCGCCTTATACAGCAGCGTAATATCATTACCGGATTCGATATGCTGCTTCAGCATTTCATTGTAATCACAGCGATAGACCATATAGCTTGGGGCAATGATCACATAAGGGCAGTTGACTTCTTCAATAAAATGCATATTCGCCATAAAACTGGCAATATCATGATTGTAGATTTCCGAACGGACCGCCTGCTCACCATACAGGATGTGCATCCGGCCGCGTTTCGGATTGATGTTGTACTGTGAACCCACGCCCAGATGCTCAATGATCGAACGCGGTTTATCCTTGATATAGATCTGAATCTGCTGAATTCCGGAATTACTCATGTTGGACAAAACAAAATCGATCAAACGATACCGGCCAAGAAACGACACGGCACTGATCGTCCGATAATCCGTCATTCCGGCAATATCTACCGCTGTATCTTCAAAGTTCACGATTCCCAATGCTTCACACATGATGCTAGGCCTCCTTCTTCACTTTCTTGTTTGCGATCAGTTCGATGTGTTCGCTGTCTTTGTTTCCGACCACAGCACCCGGCTCGATCTTTACATTATCGGCCACGATGCAGCGTGTGACCTTCGCTCCCTCGCCGATCACGGCTCCCGGCATTATGACCGAGTCAATGACCTGAGCATCCTTTTTGACCTGAACGCTCGTAAACAAGACCGAATTTCGGACCGTTCCTTCGACCAGCACCCCTTGGGTGATATAGGCATTTTCAACCACCGCTTCTTCGCCGATATATTGCGGATAGATCATGGCATCTTCCGTATAGATCTTCCATTGCGGATCAGAAAGATCCAATTCATTTTCCGGGTTCAGCAAATCCATGTTTGCCTCCCACAAGCTGTCGATCGTTCCAACATCCTTCCAATATCCCTTAAAGCGATAAGCCAAACAACGCTTTCCATCACGCAGGAATGCTGGGATCACATCTTTTCCAAAATCATGGTTGGAATTTGAATCTTTTTCATCGGCGGTCAGATATTTGCGCAGCGTCCTGTAATTGAAGATATAAATCCCCATCGACGCCAGATTGCTCTTTGGCTTTGCCGGTTTTTCTTCAAATTCTACGATCAGATCGTTCTCATCCGTATTCATGATTCCAAAGCGGCTAGCTTCTTTGATTGGAACTGCCAATACGGCAATCGTGCATTCCGCATTGGCTGCCTTGTGCGCCGAAAGCATCTTGGCATAATCCATCTTATAAATGTGGTCTCCTGAAAGAACCAGCACATAATCTGCTTCCATCTGATCCAAAAAATCCAGATTCTGAGTAATGGCATCCGCCGTCCCCCGATACAAGCCAAAGCCCGTCTCATCTTTTTCCCGCGGCGGAAGCACAAAGACCCCGCTGTCCTTGGCATCCAGTCCCCAATGATGATCGCGCGCAACGTACGAATTCAAAAGGACCGACTCATACTGGGTCAATACTCCTACGATCGAAACGCCAGAGTTGGAGCAGTTGCTCAAAGGGAAATCGATGATTCGATATTTCCCACCGAAATACACTGCCGGTTTTGCCACTTTTTTCGTCAGATCCAGCAGCCGGCTTCCCCTTCCTCCTGCCAAAATCATTGCAACCATATTATCATTTCTCATATCCTTGCCCCCATTATCTATATGGTAACTTTTCTAGTTTTATTATACCAACACCCAACTCAAAAGGCAACGAAAATGAAAGCGCTTCACTTTGTTTTCCCTTTTGCTTTAGGCCATTTTTATTATAGATCAAAGTCCTGTCGAAACAGCGTTCTTTCTGAGTCCCCGTTTCTGTTTTCGGCAAAGAAAAAAGGACCGTCTTGCGATCCTTTTTCAAAATTTTCCTATTCTGCTTCATTCGATACTTCAATCAGCTTTTCAATTTTCAAAATCGTGCCTGCGAAATTTTCATCATCATTAAAGTTCCCTGATTGAATCACATCAACTTGCTGAGTTTTATAGTACTCTGCTGCGATTTTTGAATCGATCACCAGTTCAATGACACTGGTATCAAAACGATGCGCACAGCCCTCCACGGTATCCTGATCCGCCTTTTGCTCAATTTTAACTAAAGGCAATATGATCCCCGTGTCCAAAGTAAAATAATACCGCGTTCCGATCTCGCCAAAATAACTGCCCAATGCGGCTCCGATAAAACCTTCCTGATCCAGCAGTAAGCCCGTTGTCTTATCCACTGTCATCTTTTCATGAATATACTGATACTGCCGACTGCTTTGATCGGTGATCAGCTGATAGTTCATGTAAGTTTTGGTTGAACTGTTGGAACAGACCTCAACCGATTGCGTAAAGAATTCCCCTTCGTTCGCTGTGAAATTCTCACCGTTGTAATCCTGTGTGGTAAATCCGGTGCAAACCAGAAAAACCAGAAAACAGAACACGACCGTTTTTCTTTTCATAGACCCTCCAGTTTTACGCAGGCGAGAACCACTATATCACGCTAAAAAGCTCGAAATCAAGAGCTTTTTACGCCAAAAGCGCTTTCAAGTTGTGAGAAAGCGCTTTTATTTAACATTTTGATAAGCAGCAACTACTTCGGAAATAAAATACAGCGACCCGGTAACCAAAACCGTCCCTTCTTTCCCAGCAGCCTGTTGAGCCCGGCAGATTGCCTGATGCCAGTCAGACTCCAGCACAAGCCCTGGCTCTTCTGCAATTCGCAGCAGATCAGCTGCACGGTAGAAATCAAAGGTGGTACCAATCATCAAGTCAACTCGAGCATGCAGCGCTTTCATCATGAAAGTCAGATCTTTATCCCGTAATGCCGCAAAAACCAGGATCAGCGGCCGCGGCAATTCCCCCATCGAATCAATCAAAGCCCGCACTCCATGCTCATTGTGCGCGCCATCCACAATCATTAGCGGATCGCGCTGAAGCACCTGGAAACGGCCTTTCCACTCGCTTTTCTTCAGACCACGGCGAAGCTCTTCTTCACTTATCGCAAGGATTCCGCGCTGGCTCAGCTGCAGCAGCGTTGCCATCGCACAGCAGGCATTATGGACCTGATAATGTGCCATGGAACGAAGGGTGATTGGGATCTGTTGATAACAGAATCGGATCGGGCAGGTTTCAAAATGATCCGGCACTATGACGGAAAAAAGCGGTGCGCCCTGCTGCTTTGCGACTTGTTCAATCACCTGCCGCGGGCCATCATCCTGCTCTCCATTGATGACCAAGCACCCCGGTTTGATAATCCCGGCTTTTTCCGCTGCGATTTTTTCACGCGTATCGCCCAGCCGGTCCATGTGATCCAGCCCGATCGAAACGATCACCGAAGCCAGCGGGCGAGACAAAACATTGGTCGCATCCAAACGGCCTCCCAGTCCCACCTCAATCACGGCAAAATCGACCTGTTCCGCTTCAAAATAAAGAGCCATGAGATCAAAATCGATCTCAAACATATTTAAGGACCAAGCTTCCCACAGTGAGACCCGCTGATTAGCCAAAGAAAGAAAAGCCTCATCCCGGATCCATTGATGATTGATGGTGATCCGATCTTGATGGGCAATCAGATGGGGCGAAGTAAAAAGTCCTACCCGATAGCCGGCCTCAATCAAAGCATCCGCAATAAAATTGCAGGTGCTCCCCTTTCCGTTGGTTCCTGCTACATGAATCGCCTTCAGCCGCTCAGCAGCAGGGTTTTCCTGTGCAATGAAGCGTTTAAAGTGATCCAATCCTTGATTTTGATTCCGTCGGGAGGTCACCCAATCCACTGCCTCCTGACAATTCTGAAACCGGTTCATTCGTGAATCTGCCAATCGATCGGGGTCATCTCGTGCTCAATCAGAAATTGATTGCAGCGGGAAAATGGCCGCGACCCAAAAAAACCATGATACGCGCTCAGCGGGGAAGGATGCGCGGATTCCAGAATGCAATGGATAGGATTGGTCACCAATGCTTTTTTGCTGCGGGCATTCCGGCCCCAAAGAATAAAGACGACCGGTCTTTGTCGATCATTCAGCTTACGAATCACCGTATCTGTAAAAATTTCCCAGCCTTTATTAAAATGACTGTTCGGCCGCGACTGTTCTACTGTCAGCGTGGTATTCAGCAAAAACACCCCCTGTCGTGCCCATTCGATCAAACATCCATGATGAGGGATCGAACAGCCTAAATCTGAATTTAATTCCTTATAAATGTTCTGCAGACTAGGCGGTATTGGAACTCCCCGGTTTACAGAAAAACAAAGTCCGTGCGCCTGATGGGGCTGATGATAAGGATCCTGTCCAAGGATCACGACCTTTACCTCATCAAAAGGTGTGTAAGCAAATGCATTGAAAACATGCTCCCGTTTAGGATAAATCGTTTTTGTGGCATATTCCTGCCGCAAAAATGCAGAAAGCTCGACAAAATACGGTTTTTTAAATTCTTCTTTCAAAAAAGAGGTCCACTGATTCTCCGCCATAAGCCTTGCTCCTTTCTTTAATGCAGTTTCCCCGCTACCTTCAGCCGATCCCGCCGGCGATGATAGCCCGTTGCATACACCGTCAAAATAACCGGAAAGGAAGAACAGAAAATGACCGAGACCGGAAGATACAGCGAACCCGGCAGCCAAAGATAGCATAACACAATACAAGTCATTCCCAGACAGCGCCCAACACTTTGATAAGTCTCTTTGGCAATGACACGGCCCACCACATTTTCGCTGCCGGCATAATCCTGGATCGCGTTCATCATGATAATCTGCCACGGATTGGAATACATCGGAGTCGCAATTGCATTGACCACGCCAAAATAAATGGCCCCGAATAAATTAGGGCAAAGCACCAGCACGATCGTACTGGAAGTCAGCAGCACACTTCCGATCCGATAATAGACCATGCGGTTATCCCGCCGCATGTGTACTGCCACAAACCGGTACGAGCCGATCGTAATTACCGCAAAAACAGCCAGTAAGCGTCCATAAATGCTGCCGCTTCCGCCGGTAGCATTGTACACCAGCAGCCCGCTCAAAGTCAGGACCAAAGAATCCCGCATCCCATACAAAAAAGTCGAAATCATACAATAGCGCCACTGGGCGTCCTTTTGAAAAATAAGACACCGCAAAACAGAGAACGGCTGACCGCTAGAGCGGGCCGTGATCTTCAAGGAAAGCAGTGCAATAAAGGCATAGATCACCAAAACGAACTGGAAAATATGAACATACCCATCAAAATCCGAGCCCGACAAATCAATGATCAAGGTTGAAGCCAAGGGAGCAATGATGCTGCTGATATTATTGAAAATTCCGATATTAGAAAGATACAACGAACGGCTGGCACTGGAAGAAACAAGCTGATTCAAACTGTTAACGCTGAACCAGAAAAAGCCTTCCCCCATTCCAAAAATTGCAGCGGCCACATAGACCAACCCATTCATTCTGGCAAACGCATCGCTGGAAAACAACACAAAGACCAGTTGACCCATAATCAGCAACAAACCAGCCGTCAGTGTATGAGAAAAGCGATGTTTCAAGGTCCATTTTCCTCCAATCGTGAAGAAAAACGGAAAGAGTCCAATCCGAATGATCGTATAAATCGACATCACGACCAAGGAACCAGTATACGCATACAAATAGACATTCATGAACACCGCAGACATGGCATTGCCCAATGCATAAAGACAGTTGATCACAATCATCAGCTTCTCATTCAGACTCATCTGTTTCATTTTATTTCCCTCTTTTTACCCGGCTTAATGATATCATACTCTAACGAAAAATGCGGAAAAAAAAGAAGAAGCGTTATTCTTCTTCCTCTTCTATTAAATAATCTTGCATCCAGACCGCGGTTTTTTCTACGATCTGCTGCTGTGCGTCCTCTGGCGTAAGCTGCTGCTCAAAAACGGCCTGAAGCACTTCAAACATCCCGGTTTCTTCGATCATGCTCCAGCCGCGAACCTGCGGATCAGCCGCAAACGCAACCATCGACTCTTCCCGACCCTCCATCAAAGCATAAGAAATCTGAGCCTGATTTTCTGATCGAAAATCCAGTTCTATCGGCTGAGCTTCGCCTTCCTTGGATTCCCGTTTATCTCGATAATTGTACAGAAGCGGATAAGTCCCCTCTAAGGCATAGGCCTGAAGTCCGTCATCACTGCGAATCAACCGCAGCAATTCATGACAAGCATTCGGATACTGCGTATCCTTTCGAATGACATAGCCGGCACTCAGCGTGTAGGGATGCAGCTGCGCATCATGCCATGTTGGCATCGCCGAAAAGCTGAAATCCTGTTCTGTCAGCTGCTCCTCTTCCTCCACATACATCCAAGTTCCCACCATGCTAAACACCCGGTCGGCTTTGGAAAGATAAAATTCTGCCCCTCCACTGGAGCTTTCCTGACGGCGTGGATCCTCTTCACTCCATTGTTCAACAGCGGAAATGGACTGAGGCAGACTCCAGGTTTGCTGTCCCAGCTGTGCCAGATCCTCTAAAGCTGCTAAAAATTCCTCGCTATCCCAGCCAGGATCCTCTGCTTGAAATCCCGCAAACGGACAAAACCCAGCCAAAGACAAATAAGCCATGGCTTCAACAGGATCCTGCCAATTCAGCTGAAACAGCGTCTCAATCGTTTGATCACGATAAACTAACGGTTCTTTGATGGAGTCAGCCCAATCTGTAATTTTCTCGAAGCTATCCAAAGCATCCGGCAGTCCATCCTGGTTCTCATCTTCCAAAGGCACGCCCCAGGCCTGCAGCATGCTCAGATTGCTGGAAAAAACCCAGCCGTAACCCAGCATGGGAACATAAACAAATTGGTCGCGGTTGACGCTTTCCCCATATTGACTCAGCAGTCCAGAAGCGATCTGTTCCTCAAGCTGTGAATCGATCGGATAAAACCAGCTGTCCAGCCGCGCTGCCTCGTTCGCCCAGATCAAGCCGACATCCGGCAGCGTATTTAAATAACTTTTGCCATCAAACTGGTCGATCACCTGGATCTCAATGGCTCCCTGATGTTCCGGAAACCGTTTGTCCCATAACTGCTGAAGGGCCTTTCCATATGCTTCACTGTCCACAGTCACTCGAAGATGTGCCTCTTCTTCTATGAGATATTGATCATTCTGCGCATCGAAGCAGAGCTCGCCTTCCTCCACCTTGCATCCTTTGCTTCCGCTGCAGCCGCACAGCAGCACGGCCAAAAGCAGCCATCCTATTTTTTTCATATTGTTCTCCCTCGCGCTTTATTATACAAAAATCGACTGAAAAACACAAAAAAACCGGAAGGTGTTCCCTTCCGGTCATCCCATCAGTGTGCTTCCTCTTTCTCGATCTGAGCAACGATCCGATCCACATAGCAACGGCAAAGCTCATCTGACTGGGCTTCAACCATGACCCGCACCAATGGTTCCGTCCCTGATGGACGCACCAGAATACGACCATTGCCCGCCAGTTCTTTTTGAACCTGCTGGACCGCTTCCAGAATACTCGGATTATTCAAAGTGGCTTCCTTATCCGCGACCGAAACATTGACTAACAGCTGCGGATAATCCTGAATGCCTTTACACAGCTCATTCATTGATTTTCCGGTGTCCTTCATGATTTCCAGCAGCTTGCAGGCAGTCAAAAGACCATCTCCGGTCGTCGCATGCTCCTTGAAGATGATATGCCCGGATTGCTCTCCGCCCAGCACATATCCTTCTTTCACCATGCAGTCATACACATACTTATCGCCTACCTGGGTCGAAGCCGTCAGAATTCCCTTTTGCTCCATCGCTTTAAAGAATCCCAGGTTGGCCATCACCGTTGTCACTACCGTATTGCCAGTCAGACGCCCCTTTTCCTTCAAATACTGCCCTGCAACATACAGGATCCGATCGCCGTTAATTTCATTACCCTTTGAATCCACGGCAATCAGCCGGTCAGCATCCCCGTCAAAAGCCAGCCCGAGATCAAACGATCCTTCTTTGACCCGCCGGCAAAGCTCTTCCGGATGAGTCGAGCCGCACTGGGTATTGATATTGACGCCATCAGGCGTATCATGAATCACCCTGCAGTCGGCCCCCAGCCGTTCTAAAAGCCGTCTGGCAGTCACCGAAGCACTTCCGTTGGCGCAATCCAAAAGCAGTCGGGTTCCCGCCAGATCCACCGGAAATAAAGCGGCC
>CALVGQ010000038.1 GCA_944327135.1 uncultured Erysipelotrichaceae bacterium
AAGCAGTGTATATTCCTTGGGATCTTATCGGAAAATCAAGTTTGGAAAGCCGCTCAAAATAAAACAGTTAATTTGGATAAAAAAACAATATTTTTTTTCTGTTTGGGAAAAAGAGAAAAAAAAGGTGAAAAAAAACGCAGAATAAACAAAAAAAAGAAACGCTTTGAAATTTTTACAAAATAAGCAGGGTTTCTTTGGTGATACGATCATCTCATGGAGGGAGAAAAATGAAATTATTAAAAAAGGGAATCAGTTTATTTTTAGTGTTGATGCTAGCGGCTTGTACGACCACTACACCGGAAAATTCAAATGCTGAAGATTCAAAAAAGAAAGAAGCAGTGGAAACGACAGATGTCATTGTAGTCGGTGCAGGAGGAGCGGGATTAACCGCGGCTTATTATGTTCAGCAGGGTGGAAAAGATGTAATCTTGCTAGAAAAGCGGGCAATGACAGGAGGCAATACAGCTTTAGCAGGTTTTTTTGCTGCGAACAGCACTCAAATGCAGGAGGAAATGGGAGATCATTATACTCAGCAGGACCATTATGATTTTCTAATGGAAACCGAGGGCACCGATCCGGAATTTGCTAAATTGTTTGTAGAAAATGTCGGGGCTACAGCAGAATGGGCGGTGGAAGCTCTTCAGATTCAGGTAACTGAGGTAAACGGCCGGGAAATTTATGCGGTAGACGAGAATGGAACCAAATTGCCGGCGCAGTTAATCAGCAAACTGACAGAGCTGGATAAAGAGATCGGGGTTGATATTCGCACAGAAACGCCGGCGATTGCCTTGATTGAAGAAAATGGAAAAATCGTCGGAGTAGAAGCAGAAGGTCCAGAGGGAAAGATCGAAATCTATGCAGAGGCGGTTATCTTAGCAAGCGGAGGGTTTGCAGCAAATCAGGAAATGATCGCAGAATATGCCCCAGATTGGGCAGGCGGTACCACCTCCAATACCGATGCCACAACAGGAGATGGCATTTTGATGGCTCAAGCTATCGGGGCAGCCGTCAGCAACATGGATCAGTTTACTTTAAATCCAACCTTCTATGATGATCAAGGACGCACCATGTCAGTCAGCGGAGTTCGTTATGAAGGGGGAATTTTGGTTGATTTAGAGGGAAAACGGTTTGCCAATGAAATGGCTAATTATACGGAGGTTTCAGAAGCTGAACGAGCGATTGGCTCTCATGCCTTTGCAATCATGGATTCGCAATCCTTGGCATGCAATCCAAATTATGCCACAGAAGCTCAAACCATTGAAGAACTGGCTGAAAAAATTGGCATTGATCCGCAAACCCTGTCAGAAACAGTGACTCGTTATCAAACATATGTTGATCAGCAAGAAGACGAGGAATTTGGCCGGACGGATATGCGAAGCCGGTTGGATGCAGCTCCATATTATGCAGTTCCGGTTTTTCCGGGAGTGCATCATACCCGCGGCGGACTGACCATCAATCTTCGTTCACAGGTTTTAAATACAGCGGGAGAACCGATTCTCGGCTTATATGGAGCAGGAGAAGTCACCGATAACAAGCTGATGGGAAATGATCCGGTTGCCGTTGGCGTGACCTTTGGCAAATTGACAGCTCAATCGGTTTTGGAAGATTTGCAGTAAAAGTGTTGTAAAGCGAAGATAAAAAAAGTGGTGTTTAATAGCAAACACCACTTTTTTTGCAGGTTATTCGGGCAGAGTAATTGAAAACGGCATCACAAATTCCTGTTCACCCATATAGCCCGGAGCGATATCATAGCGTTCAAAGACAATGACCAGCTGCGCGTCTTGGTTGATATAGAAATTCTGATCTTCCTGAATCGTTTGGAATGCTCCCCAGTCTTCATGAAAATACAGGTTATCGGGATCTTCTTGTTCTCGCTGAGCGATTTGGTCGCGGACACTCTGGTTGATTTTTTCAATGTAATCGTCTCCGGCAATTTCCTTTAAAGAAAGTGCTTCTCCAGTAGAGAGATCCAAATTATAATAATAATTTAAATGTTCCACACTAGCAGAGGCTTCTTCGATGTGAATCACGAAAGAGAGGATATTATCAGAATCGTACATCACATCATAATCAGAATAGAAATCAAAGGTGCGCTCCTCGGCTGGATCGCCGCCGGTTTCCAGATAGGCCGTCCAGTTTTCTTCTGCGCGAATCTTGCATTCTTCGATCTGGTCGGTAATGATTGTATAAATCTCATCATTCAGTCGTTTTTCCATTTCTTCATTCCCGGTGGAAGTAATGGCTGGAATCTGAGCATTGATATAAGTGCGTTCTTCTTGAGTTTCAATATGACGGAAGGTCAATACTCGAAAGAAATCACCGACGACCGGAAGATCCTGCATTCGAGCGGCAAAAACGGGGGAAAGGTTCAGCATCATGGTCAGCCCTGCCATTCCGCTTAGCGCCAGCTTTAACCCTTTATTCATCGAAAACCTGTTCTGGCGGCGGGATTGTCGGATGGCTTCATCGACCAGCGAATCCAGATCATGTGGAATCTGAATGTGCTCATAATCCTGTTTTGCGCGGTGCAATGGATTCATCGTTCATCCTCCTTCATATACTCTTTCAGCAGTTCAAGGCCACGGTAAACCTGGGCTTTGACTGTGTTGACATTGGTGCCGACAGCATGCGAAATCTCTTCAAATTTCATTTCCTCAAAATAGCGCAGCAGAATAACGGTTCTGATCTTTTCATCCAGCTTCATGATGGCTTGAAACAGATCACTGTATTCATAGGAAGAAGCTTTGGAAGGAGCGGCTAGATAATCCTGCAGCTCTACTGTATTTTCTGAGCTTTTTTTGAGGCGGCGCAGTGTATCCAGAGATTGATTGATGCAGATTCGAATCAGCCAGGTTTTCATATACTGATCTTCTTTCAGCGAGGAGAGTTTGCTGAAAGCGGTCAGGATCGTATCTTGAACAATATCCTTGGCAGTTTCTTCGTTTCTGACATAGCTATATGCCATACGGTACAATGTGGTTTGATTCTCTTTTATTACTTCGGCCAGTTTTTTCTTCTTTTTTTCTTGCAAAAAAACCATAAACTGTCCTCCATCTCTTTTTCTTATGAGAAAATCATACAGGAAAAGAGAAGAAAACAAAAGAGGATCATGGTGAAAACTCCTTTAAACGACTTACATTAATTTAGACGAAAATTATAGAAAAAAAGTTGATAAAAAAATGAAATCGAAAAATTTTTTAAGAACAGGATCAAATCGAAGAAGAAAAATCCATTAGAGAAATAACTAAAATCTCATGGGAATGGACCTCTTTAAAAAGCGGAAGAAAACATTTTCGTACCTCTGGATCCCAGCATTCTTCTACGGCTTCCTGAATTTCCAGCACTTCTTTGCGAGTCAGCAGCATGACTTCTTGTGCTGAAAGAAGCGTTTTTAAAAATAGAGCACAGCGGGCATAGTAGAATGCAGAAAGTTTGCCATTGCGTTGAAGAACTCGCTGAAAACGCCGGTAATCCCGTTCTTGGATCGATTTCCAGGAGCGGCAGAGGATATTTTCATGCTGCAGCTGCCGAACGGCCTGTTGAAAGTATTCCTGGTTTCTCAAATCATTCATCCACATGAATTCAGAAATGACAGATTCTTTGACAATCCAGACATTCAAACGGCATGGCATGTTCTCACCTCGACTTAACAAAAGGGCATTATAGCACTGAAGCAGATGGCTTACAAGAAAAGTGGAGCATTTCAGTAGCTGAATAAAAGTTTTTCGGTATAATAAAGATGTAAGAAGAGCCAAGGCTCGTATAGGAGGAAAAGTGTGATGGATAAGTTTTATATTTGTGATGTTTGTGGAAATATTGTTCAGAAGGTTCATGATTCCAAGGTGCCAGTCATGTGCTGTGGAAAACCAATGCGTGAATTGGTTCCGAATACAACTGAAGCGGCCAATGAAAAGCATTTGCCAGTAGTCAAGGTAGAAGGCAACGTCGTTCGAGTTCAGGTCGGAAGCGTTGAGCATCCGATGACAGAAGGTCATTGGATTACTTGGATCATGCTGGAAACCAATCAGGGAATGAACCGTAAACCGCTGACTCCGTCAGATCGGCCAGAAGCCGTCTTTGTATTGGCGGAAAATGAGACTCCGTTAGCGGCTTATGAATACTGCAACCTGCATGGATTGTGGAAAACCGTGATCGAATAAAAGAGAATTAGCCGCCAATGGCGGCTTTTTTATTCACAATGAAAACAATATCCGCGACCACGAATGGTTAGAATGAAATCAAAACGTGGTTCTGCCTCCTGCAGCTTTCGCCGCAGGCGTGAAATATTGACCTGGACCGTTTCCAGCTGATCAGCTTCTTCATTGCTCCAGACATTGCGGTAGATCGTATCCATCGAAAGGACCTGATCCTTTTTTTGGATCAGGAAAACCAGAATATCAAACTGCAGCGGCGTTAAGATGACTTTGGCTCCATTGATTCGGGCAGAGCGTTCAATCAGATCCACCGACAGCGATCGGCAAAGATATTGTGCAGGGGCATTCATGGTCATTTCAATGTTTTTTTTGATTTGATTCCAGCTTGAGTCGGTTTGCCAATGCAGCGGCAGATAATCATCGCAATAGCTTAGCAAGGATGTCTTTTCCTCTAAAGAAAGCGGCGGGCCAAAAAACAGAATCGGAGCCTTGGAGAACCGGCGAAGCCAGCTGCTAAGAAAAAACGACTGACGGGTTTCTAAGAAGCGTTCAATTAAAAAACAACTGTATTGATTTTGTCCAAACAGGGAGATGGCTTCTCGCTGGCTCTTGGCAATATCACATTCCAGTCCTTTGGATTCAAGAAAACGCTGATTGTCCATCAGTGCTGTCATCGTATCATCTACAAGCAATATTTTCAGAAAGAAGCCTCCCTTCTTTTTGAGATCATTGATTCTTTCAATATTATATCAATTTCTTTCAGGTTTGTGCTGCGCAGTGTTATAATAAAGAAAATTCAAGGAGGAAGAGGCATGCCGGAAAAAACGCTCAGCAGCGAGAGGATTTATGAAGGTCGAATCGTCAATTTGCGAATTGATCAAACAGAGGTCAAAGGAAAGCCGGCTCTTCGGGAGGTGGTCGAGCATCCAGGAGGGGTCGCAATTTTAGCATTTGATGAAAATGAGCGTGTTTTTTGTGTCAAGCAATACCGGTATGCACAACAGCGAATGATGCTGGAGCTGCCGGCAGGAAAACTGGAGAGGAAAGAGGATCCGTTGGAGACTGGAAAACGTGAGCTGCAGGAAGAAACCGGATATCAGGCCGAGCATTGGCTGTTTCTTGGAGAACTGATTCCAACCGGAGCGTATCTGGAGGAAAAAATTTGGATGTATGCGGCCAGCGGGCTCAGCTATGTCGGTCAGCACCTGGATGAGGATGAAGAGCTGGAGCTGATGCGGTTTTCTTTAGAAGAGCTAACTACAATGATTCTGGATCAGACGATCATTGATGCTAAAACGATTGCGATGGTGCTGAAGGTTCGGCTGATGAAGGAAAAAGGTTTGCTGCCGTTTTGATGGGCAGGGCATCATAACAATAAAGGAGGCTAAGGGATGAATGAGACCCTTGTTGTCGTGGATGACGAGAAAGAAATTGCAGATCTGGTAGAAGTTGTTTTGAAAAATGAAGGCTACCGGGTGATCAAGTTCTATTCCGGGAAACCGGCTTTAGCGTATATTGAAAGCGAACCGGTCGATTGTGCTGTTTTGGATGTCATGCTTCCGGATTATAATGGATTTGAGCTTTGCCAGAAAATTCGGGAGCACTATCAGTTCCCTATCCTGATGCTGACCGCCAAGGTAGAAGACATGGATAAGATCATGGGACTGACGATCGGTGCGGATGATTACATTACCAAACCCTTTAATCCACTGGAGCTGGTAGCAAGGGTGAAGGCTCAGCTGCGCCGCTATATGCGCTATGGCAAGGTTGAGCCTGCAGCAGAATCCAATGAACTGGAATTTTCCGGACTGGTGATTAATCGTGATACGCATAAATGCACCCTTTATGGGAAGGCCTTGGCCCTGACTCCGATCGAATTTAAACTGCTTTGGTATCTTGCCAAGAATCGGGGACGAGTGATTTCCTCAGAGGAATTGTTTGAATCTGTTTGGGAAGAAAAATACCTTGACAGCAACAATACCGTGATGGCGCATATCGGGCGACTGCGGGAAAAGCTGCATGAGTCACCGCGAAATCCGAAAATCATTAAGACCGTATGGGGGGTGGGCTATCAAATTGAATAAAAAAGAGATTCGAAAGCTGATGAATCGGCTTTCCTTGAAAATATTCCTACAGCTGATTCTGGCAGAATTGGCTTATTTGACCATTTTGTGGGGCGGTCTTTTTTTAAGCATGATCCTGTCAAGCTGGATGATCTGGTATGCGTGGGACCCACTTTATCAATTTTTGAAGCTGCTGGAAAGAAATGTCGTTCCTGTCATGTTGATTTTGACCGTGGGCGGGGTGCTGTTTATTTTATATCGCTACTGGATGAAGACCATGGGGTATGTGGAAGCGTTGATCGAGGCCAGCAGCGTGTTGATGGATCACCGCGAAGAAACTCAGGTTGTTTTGCCGGATGAATTGGAGCCGGTAGAACGGCAGATGAATGGCTTGAAGGTGGACTTTTTGCGTAGTGAGCGGGCGGCCAAAGAGGCTGAACAAAGAAAAAATGATTTGATCGTGTATCTGGCGCATGATTTGAAAACACCATTGACCTCGGTCATTGGCTATCTGAGCTTGCTGAATGATGAACCGCAAATTTCCATGCCTTTACGTCAGAAATACCTGAAGATTGCGGAAACCAAAGCAGAACGGCTGGAGGAGCTGATCAATGAATTCTTCGAGATCACTCGCTTCAATTTAACGACCCTGACTTTGGAGGCAGAGCCGGTGAATCTGACCCGCATGCTGGAACAGATCGTCTGGGAATTTAAGCCAATGGCGGATGAGAAAAAGATCGCCTTTGATCTTCAGATCGAGCCGGGCATGCATGGCATGCTGGATATCAATAAGATCGAACGGGTGTTTGATAATTTGCTTCGCAATGCGATCAGTTATGGCTACACAGGAGGAACCCTGCGGATTGAGGCCTGCTGTCAAAAGGATGGCTTCCACTTGTGTTTTGAAAATCAGGGTCCAACGATTCCTCCACAAAAGCTGGAACGAATTTTTGAACAGTTTTATCGTCTGGATTCCTCACGCGGAACTCAGAAAGGCGGCGCGGGATTAGGATTGGCGATTGCCCGGGAAATAATCACGCTCCATCATGGAACGATCGAAGCCCAAAGCGAGGAGGAAAAAATACGCTTCCTCGTGTTTATTCCGCAGCCTTTGTAAGAAAATCGTAAGAATTTTGCAGGAATTTTTTTAGAGAAGTTTTAGGGAATCAAGAAGATTGAAAACCCCTTTTTTTGATACGATGGGCGTGTCAAGAAAAGGGGTTTTATTTATGCGAAGAAGAATGACAGAAATCATGCCATGGCTTTTGCCGTTAAGGCAATGGCAAAGAAATGTTTTTTTCTATACCAAGATGCGTTTGGATCGGGAGCACTATGCTACCCAACCCAGTGAAAAACGACTGAAAGAAACGATCTTTGAGGATCGTTCCTGGCTGATTAATGAGGAAAGCGGAATGGACATTCAATATCAGTACAACAAGGTCCATAATCTTAAACTGGCGGCGGAAACGATCAATGGGATCATTATACAGCCCAATCAAAGCTTTTCCTTCTGGCAATGCGTTCGTAAGGCGAAAAAACTGGGGAAATACAAAGAGGGATTGTGCCTGGTCAATGGAAAGCTGATTTCGGTCTATGGCGGGGGCCTTTGTCAGATCAGCAATTTGTTGTTTTGGTGTTTTGTGCATAGTCCTTTGACCTTGGTGGAGCGCCACAGCCACTACGTCAAAGCATTTCCCAATCCGCCCAGCCGGATTCCAGAAGGAATGGATGCCACTGTTAGTGAAGGCTGGAAAGATCTGAAGGTCAAAAATGAAACCTCTGTTCCGATTCAGATCATCCTGAAGGTGGATGAACAGTATCTGACTGCGCAGCTGCTTCAGGATGAACCGGTACAAACAAGCTGGATCGTCAGTGGAAAGAACCTTTGTTTTGTTGAAAGAAAAGGGCAGATTTATGAGGAAATCGAAATCTGGCGGACGCGGATTGAGGGAACAAACCGCCAGGAAGAACTTTTGTATAAAAATTGCTGCCGGATCGGATATCCGCTGCCGGAGAAAACTGAAATCATCAAGGAGGAAGAATGATGAAACGAATTGCAGTCATTTTTGGAGGAGTGTCTAGTGAGTATGAGGTGTCCTTACAGTCCGCATCGGCCGTGCTGGCTCATCTGGACAAGGAACAATGGGAAGCAATAGCCATTGGAATTACACAAAAGGGGGAATGGTATCAATATCTGGGGACACTAAAGGGGATTCAAGAGGATCGCTGGTGGCAGCAGAAAGAAAATTTGATTCCTGCTTTGCTAAGTACAGATCGTCAGGTTCATGGGTTGCTTTTGTTTCAAAATCAGCGAATAGAAACGTTGTGGCTGGATGCCGTATTTCCGGTTCTGCATGGAAAAAACGGGGAAGATGGAACGCTTCAGGGTCTGGTGGAGCTGGCTGGAATTCCTTTGATCGGCTGTCAAACGCTGGCCTCTGCTTTGTGCATGGACAAGGCTAGAGCACATCAGCTCGCCGCCGCTTCAGGCATCGAAACAGCACGTTCGATCGTGTTGTCCTGCAAAAAAGAGATTCCAATCGTCAAAGCCCAGCTGCTTCAGCTTAAATTTCCGCTATTTGTGAAGCCGGTACGGTCCGGAAGTTCTTTTGGGATCAGCCGGATTAGTCATGAAGACCAGTTGGAAGAAGCGCTGTACGTGGCCTTTGAACATGATCGCGAAGTTATTGTCGAAGAAGCCATAAACGGCTTTGAGGTCGGGTGTGCGATCATGGAGGATCAAGGAGAGCTGATTGCAGGGGAAGTGGATGAAATAGAACTGACTCAGGGTTTTTTCGATTATACTGAAAAATATCACCTGATCAGTTCGTCGATCCATTGTCCGGCACGTCTTCCTGAAACCGAACGCAAGCGGATTCAAGAAACAGCCAAACAGTTGTTTCGTCTTTTGGACTGCCGGGGATTTGCCCGGGTGGACCTGTTTTATACCCCGGAAGGGAAAATCGTGTTTAATGAGATCAACACGATTCCGGGATTTACTGCACACAGCCGGTTCCCAAGCATGATGCGCGCAATCGGCTTTTCCTTAGAAGCGGTCCTAACTCATTTGATTCGGGAGGGTTTACGATGAATACTCGAAAAATTGAAAGATCGCAGGCAGAAAAAGGAAATTTGATTTTGGTCAATCCAAGTCATCCGCTGCGCCAGAGGAATTTTAATCTGGTGTCTTTAAAATCGCTGGGTTCAACAGAGAAAATGGATTTCGTTGCAGCACAGATGCTGCAGCGGGCAATCTGGGAATGTAAAATTCAGTCAGTGGTCGCTGTCAGCGGCTGGCGCAGTCAAAAACAACAGGAACAGCTTTACATGGATTCGCTTCGGGACAATGGAGCGGCTTATACACAGAATTTTGTTGCTTTACCAGGCTGCAGCGAACATGAGTGCGGACTGGCCATTGATCTGGCGGAGAAAAAAGACGTGATCGATCCGATCTGTCCTTTTCTTCCAACGGATGGAGCATTCGCAAAGTTAAGGAAAAAATTGGTCCAATGTGGTTTTATTGAACGATACCGTCAAGAAAAACAAGCGATTACAAAAATTGCGGCGGAACCATGGCATTTTCGTTTTGTCGGGTTTCCTCACAGTATCCTTATCGAACAGCGCGGCTGGGCATTGGAAGAATATGTGGAATGGCTTCATTCTACCAGTATGGAACGCCCTTTTGAGATCCAGCTGGATCAGATGCGTTTTTCGATCTGGCGTATGGAGGCAGATCAAAAAGAGCTAACGCTGACCTTGCCGGATCGGCAGCTTTATCAGCTGTCGGGAGATAACTGCGGTGGCGTCATTGTGACCACCTGGAGGTCCTGATGGAACAAAATAAAGGCAATAGTCTGGATCGTTTTCGGCTGATCGCCGCGGGGCTGGTGATCGCCAATCACACTTCCCTGCTGGCTTTGATCAGTCCGACGGCGGATTTTATCTTGACGCGGATCCTTGCCCGGCTGGCAGTTCCCTTTTTCTTTCTTTTAACGGGATACTTTGTGTTAAGCCGGCGCAAAGAAAGCGCTTTGGATCGCCGTCGGCGGATCTATCGCTGGTGCAGGCATATTCTGATGCTTTATGGAATAGCGATCGTGCTCTATTTTCCAATCAACCTGTATGCGAAACAGCTGAGCGGAAATTTTCTGGATTGGATCCGAATTCTATGGATCGACGGGACCTTTTATCACCTGTGGTATTTTCCAGCCGTTTTGATCGGCGTGGTGCTGGTGAATGAACTGGATCGATTTTTAAGTCCGAAAGGACTTTGGCTGATCGGACTGGTTTTGTATTGTCTTGCCTTGGGAGCGGACAGCTATTATGGGCTAGTCAGTCAGATTTCTTTTTTAGATCAGGCCTATGATCAGCTGTTTCTTTTGATGGAAAGCGGACGCAACGGCTTCCTGTTTGCCCCTTTGTTTTTAATCATGGGAAAGCAGATAAAAGAAAAACGAAGTCAGCTCAGCCTGGTTCAGGCGAAGGCCGGATTGACAGTTTGTCTTCTATTATTGATTGCTGAGGGGCTGATTCTGCACTGGCTTGGATGGCAGCGGTTTGATGTGATGTATGGAATGCTGATCCCAACCTCGTATTTTTTGTTTCAGCTGGGACTGGTACTTCCTGGAACCGTATGCCCGTCCTGGCGGCGTGTCAGCATGCTGGTTTATCTTTTGCATCCGATGATGATCCTGGTGGTTCGGTTGGTGGGAAAGATCCCTGCACTGCATTCAATTTTGGTAGAGAATAACCTGATCTTGTTTCTTTTGACTGCCATGCTTTCTTATGGAACTTCGTTTTTTTTGGTGTGGGCATGGAAACAGACACGGCCGCTTTCTCCTTCGCAAAAAGGTCGCTCCTGGATCGAAATTAATGCTCAGGCACTGCGCCACAATATTGAAACCATGCAGCAGCTTTTGCCTTCTGGATGCAAGATCATGGGGGTGGTGAAAGCACAGGCTTATGGGCATGGCGGGGAAATGATCGCAAAGCTGATGGAACAAAACGGCATTGATTTTTTTGCGGTCGCTACAGTTGCAGAAGCGGTAGAGCTTCGAGAACAAGGCATCATTGGGGAAATCTTGATTTTGGGGTACACTGCCCCCGAGGACTTTCCTTGTTTGATTCAGGACAATCTCATTCAAACCGTTCTTGATTTGGATTATGCTCGTTTACTGAACCGCTTTTCTAAAAAGATCCGGGTGCATGTAGCGATTGATACGGGAATGCATCGACTTGGAGAGGATTGGCATGACTTTTCATCGATTGCGGAAATCTGGGCGATGAAATCATTAAAAATTGAGGGCATCTTTACTCATTTGTGTGTCGCAGACAGCTTGGCAAAAGAGGACCAAGAATTTACCCGCTTGCAGATCCAACGATTTGATCAGGTCTGCGCTCAGCTCAAAAAAAATAAAATGAACCCGGGAATCCGGCATGTTCAAAGCAGTTACGGGGTCTTGAATTATCCCGATCTGCATTATGACTATGTCCGTTTGGGGATTGCTTTGCTGGGAACGCACAGCCAAAATGATCTTCAGACGCGCTGTAGGATTTCCCTGGAGCCGGTATTGACCTTAAAGACAAGAATTGCTGCAATCAAAACGATTCCGGAAGGGGATACTGTGGGCTATGGAAGAACGTTTCAAGCTACAAAGAAGACCCGTATTGCCGTGCTGCCGATTGGCTATGCAGACGGCCTGGACCGTCGGCTTAGCGGACTGTCTGTACAGCTTCATCAGCAGCAAGCTAAAATTATTGGACGAATCTGCATGGATCAGTGTATGATCGACGTTACTGGGATCCAAGCGGCTTGCGGAGAGGAGGTCATTTTGATTGGCCCGGATCTGCCAGCTGCTCAGTGGGCAGAAGACAACCAGACAATTACCAACGAGGTTCTTAGCCGGCTTTCGGCACGGCTGCCGCGGATCCTTTTGCCTTCCAACGAAAATAAATCATAGAGAAATTAAAAAAGCTCCGAAGAGCTTAATGTAATCCAAAACGTTTTACCAGATCTGATTTTTTCAGAGCATGGATCAGGGGAAGCCCGAAAACCAGGCAGGCAACAGCTTCACCCAAAGCCACCTCAGTTCCATTGATCAGCCAACCGATCATAAACTGAGAGGCAGGAAATAAGACGACGCTGAGTTCGGCTCCAATAATCAGTCCATTGAAAAGAATGGGCATCAAAGCGGCGGCCAGCGGCTGATGAAAGGTTTGGACATTTCGCAGCTTACGGCTGCATAACGCTGCTAGAACCGTGGCCAGCGTTCCAACAAAGACATCGGCAAAACCAAGAATGTTAATCCCCATCAGTGCTCCAAAAAAATTGGTTAGCGCACAGCCAAGAGCCAGAGCCGGAATGGCATCGGCAAATAAGACTGGAAGAAGAGTCAGTGCTTCAGCGACTCGTACTTGGATATTACCATAGGTAAGCGGAGCCAAAGCAAGCGAAACAGCGGTATAAAGCGCAGCGATGACAGCGATCACGCAAAGCCGCCGAAGAGTTTGTGATGAATGCATGAAATAAGACTTCCTTTCGTGTTTTGATTAATGTCAGGGGATTGCGACTGACTTTATGATTATACCTCAGCTTTTGGGGTTTGACAATCTCTCAGAATTCGATATAATATCTGAGACAGAGATGATCCATACTGAAGATCGGATTTCTGCCGCTTTGATTCAAAGGGAGTGGTATCGAAGCGGTCATAACGAGAACGACTCGAAATCGTTTGTACCTTTGCGGGTACCGTGGGTTCGAATCCCACCCACTCCGCCAGAAAACTCAGCCTGCAGAATTCATTAGGATACTGCAGGCTTTTTTGTTTATTTAAGTGGTTAAATGGGATTAAAAAGAGAATTGTTTAAGGCTTCTGTTTGCAGTACCATGACAGTGAAACTGGATGAGGTTCTTCTGAAATGCTGATTTGTTTCAGTTCTTTTAACAGATGATGAAATTCTTTCGCCGCCAGCTGATCCTGACAGGAAGCGGAGAGTGCTGTTCCATGTTCATGGTAGACAACTGCGGCAGCATAATAGAAAACAAATCCCAAAGCCCCGGTAGGAGTATCCCATACGGAGCATGCGGTGGCAATGGAGCGAGCTGCTGCCTGAGCAGAAGGGTCAAGGATCGATTTGGCTTGTTCACGGGCCTGCTTCAGCAGATCTTTTCTTTTTTTTCGATCCTCCTGTCCCTGTAAAAGAGCGCGGATCGATTGGATCAGCTCGGCATAGACTTCCCAGTGATCCGCTCGCTTTTGAAGAATGGGAAGGCAGCCTTTATAAACCTGATCCTGTGCCCAGAAGGTCAAGGTGGTACGGCTTTGCGATTCGATCTGATGCATCAGTGCCAAGATTTCCGGATCGGTTGAAGAACCTAACATTTTTCTTATTTTTGCCATAAAGTCTCCTTTTTTTTAGTGTAGCATAAAAAAAGCCGAAAAGGGCTTTTTATGCTGACTGGTCATTTTCCGCTTCTTTCAGTTCGGCTTTATTGCGATACATTCGCAGATCGGCCTGCTGAAAAGTTTGTTCCAGTGTTTCATCGCCTGGACGCCAGATGGCCCATCCAATGGAAAGGGCAGTTTTGATTTTCCAGTTTGGACGATGCCGTTCATATTCTTTTCGGATCGCTTCACAAAGTGCAGTCATTTGCGGCTGATCGGCATCAAAAAGGATAGCAGCAAATTCATCTCCGCCGGTTCGATACAGCAGGATCTTTTGATTGCTGATGCTGCGGATGGCTGTGGCGGCGGCCATGATGTATTCATCGCCAA
>CALVGQ010000039.1 GCA_944327135.1 uncultured Erysipelotrichaceae bacterium
TCATGATCATCAAGAACAGAAGAATTCCCGGAAAGATCCACAGCCACCAATAATTTTTCATGACCGTCGAGCTGCTGGCCTTTGACAGTAATCCGCCCCATGTTGCCAGCGGCTCTTTGACTGACAAGCCAAGATAAGCCAAGGTCGATTCAGAAAGAATCGCATTCGCAAATGTCGTTGTTGCATTGACAATGATATAAGCCACTGTGTTCGGAATCAAATGCCGCAGGATCTGCTTGGAATTTTTGATTCCCAACGCCCGGCAAGCCAACATGAATTCCTGCTCCCGCAGCGATAAGATTTGCCCGCGGATCATCCTAGCCAGCCCGGTCCAGCGCAAAATACCAATGATAAAGACCATGACGTATAATCGTTGCTGATCAGGAACATTCATGAACAAAACAGAAACCGTAATCGCCAGCGGAATGAATGGAAAAGACGAAACAATTTCCGTGATCCGCATCAGCACCATGTCTACCTTTCCGCCATAAAAGCCGGAAATACCGCCGACCAATACGCCCAAAGAAACTGCGATCAAGGTAGCGATGACCCCCACCTGCAAGGAAATGAACCCGCCCAGCAGGACCCGCGGGAAATAATTGCGGCCGCTGCGATCCGTGCCAAACGGATAACTCAAACTTGGTGCCTCATAACTTAATTTTGTATTGATATTGGCCAGATCATAATTTGTCACTTCTACATAAATTTTAGTAATCACGATCACCGCAGTCAAAATCAAGAAAATGATCAAACCAATCATGGCTAATTTGTTTTTCTTAAAACGGCGAACCATCAGACGCGTCGGGCTGACAATTTCCTCGACCCCTTCCGAACGAACCTTCTCTTTAGCCATTGTTGGAACCTCCTCCCACACGAACACGCGGATCAACTAGCGCATAGCTGACATCCACGATCACATTGGCCAGCAAGGTCAAAGCCGCATAAAACAAGGTCACGCATAAAATGATCTGCCGGTCCTTGCTGGCGTATGCTGAATTCAATAGATTACCAATTCCTGGCCAAACAAAGATCTTTTCGACCAGCAACGAACCGCCAAACAAAGCTGGAATATATTGTCCTACCAAGGTCACTACTGGAAGCAGCGCATTACGAAATGCATGCCGATAAATAACGACCTTATCTTTTAATCCCTTTGACTTCGCCGTTCGAATATAATCCTGCTTCAATACCTCCAGCATGGCATTTCGCACATAACGCACCAAGGATGCAATCGCTCCTAAAGCAATAACCACCACCGGAAGGACCATGTGATGCGCCAAATTCAATGTATAGGCAAATCCGGTCAGATCCAGCTTAGGATCAACCATCCCGCTGAAAGGGAACCATCCAAGGTTGATCACAAAAACAAACAACAGAATCATGGCCATAAAGAAGGAAGGCATTGAAATTCCAAAAATTGAAAAGACGGTCCAGAAATTATCAAAAGCCGAATACCGCTTCACCGCTGACTTAATTCCCACCACAATGGCAACCGCAAAGGCCAGAATGAAAGCAAAAATATTCAGCATCAAGCTGTTTTTTAAATAATATGGAAGAAAATCAACCAGCATGCGCTTCAAGGTAATCGAATAGCCCAGATTCCCCTTCAATAGCTCTTTGATCCAGGTCGTATATTGGACATACCATGGATCATTCAGCCCGTACATTTCTCTCAACGCGTCCAAATTCAACGTCGGATCCGGATTTTCCATATCAATATATGATGCCAATGGATCTCCTGGCATACTGTGACAAATCAGATAAAGCAGCAAACTGATCACCAAAAGAATCGGAATCATGATCAGCAATCGTTTCAGAACATATAGTAGGATCGGAACAATTGATGCGATCATCTCCTGAAACGAATTTCTTTCTTTTTCATTTTCCATAACTACACCCCTTTGTCTTTCACTCTGGATCACAAAAGTCCGATCCGGTCAGACCATACCGTTTTTCTCGCCGACGGTATGCTTGTTTAAGATTTCTTTCAGTCTGGAATGACCAAAATGCTGAAATTCGAATCATAATTCCAAAAGAAATCGAAATCAGAATTATCATTCTATTCCCCCAAAATCACCCAAACTGCGAATTTATTAAAAGAAAGGACAAAGGCCAAAACAGAATTTCCTGTTTCAGCCTTTCCCTTTCGGCAGGTTCCAATGCGGATCAAAAACTGCGCATCCGATCCAGCCTTATTCCCTAAAAGGCCGGAAAGCAAGCCTAAAGCCCGCTTTCCGTAATATTCGTCTTAGTCTTCGACCCAAGCACCGATAATTGCCTGTGTCCAATCCCACATCGAACTGGTATTAAAATTCTTGATTCTTGCGTTGTACAGATCATAGTATTCACAGGAATACATCGGAAGCATCGGAAGCTCTTCATTCCACAATTTTACCCATTCCAGATACAGCTCCTGATATTTAGCATTGCCTTCCTCAGTAGAAGGATCGCACAGTCTCATTTCTTCCAACAAACGATCATTTTCTTCATTCACGAAACGAGTATTGCTGATCGAAGTTCTGCCTTCTCCCCATTCCTGGATCGCACTGGAATGATTGGATGCATACCCATCAAAAACAGGGTCCAGTGAAGTTGCCATCGCAAAGCCGTTATAAATACGATCTTCAGCACTTCCGGAGTAATTTCCTTGCGCATGAGTCATCAGTACGGAGAAATCAATATTGCTGAAATTGAACTGAATACCGCATTCTTCTACCGACTTCGCTGTAATCAGATTCAAGTTATCTACCCAGCTCTGCGTACCGCAAGCCACATTGAGAATCATTTTCTCGCCATCCTTGGCATAAATGCCATCAGAGCCTTTGGACCAGCCGGCACCTTCTAAAATTTCAGCAACCTTTGCCGGATCATAAGAGTAATGTGTCAAGTTGTTGGCAATCCACTCGTCATCGATCATCCAGTATACGGTAGAATACGGTCCATCCACGGTAGTGCCATATTCACCCATAAACAGCTCTGCAAAGGTTTCACGGTCAAAAGCATAGGCCAAGGCCTGACGAACCTCAGTATACGCTGTAACTCCGAAATCACAATGCCAGTAAAGCAATCCATAACCATGCCGCGGATAGCCATTCGCTCCAAAGCCTTCTGCTTCTTTGACCGGATTGATCTTTTCAGCATCGATTTCTCCAGAAAGAATATCCAGATCCCCAGCCAGCAGCTGATCGAGCTCGACCTCATCGGCCGCAATCTTCAAGATGATCGTATCAATGCTCGGCGTCTGCCCTACTGCATCTTCTACAAAATATTCATTCTTCGTCAGCTTGACATACTGTCCTTCTACATAGCTGTCAAACTTGTATGGGCCAAGTCCGAATGGTTTCTGCATCGCATTGGCCTTTACCACTTCGACATTAATCGATCCATCTGGATCAACCGCTCCTTCAAATGAAGTCAAATAAGCTTCTGAAAGGATCGGTGTATAAGCAAAAGTCGTATACCATGTCGCATAATACGATTCGGTCAGCGTAAATTTAATGGTAGAGTCATCGATAACTTCGATTCCAGTCAGCAGGCTCGCATCACAGGCTCCATCCGTACAGGATTGAGCATATTCGGTTGCTCCAGCAATGTTGCTGATTCGAGCAGTTGCTCCAGAACCACCGGCTTTGACATAGGAATCATCCAAATAAAATTTGTAAGTGAAGAGAACATCGTTGGCTGTAAAATCAGACCCATCCGAGAATTTAACATCATTCAATTTAAAGGTCCATTCCAACCCATCTTCTGAACGTTCGAAGTCTTCGACCATAAAGTTTTTGATCATGTTGCCTTCCTGGTCAGTCGTCATCAATCCATTCTTACCATAGACCAGATAACGCACATAGGCGTCATAAGATGAAGTGCCCCATCCATAAATGAAGTCTCCGCCAAAAGACGGAACTGCCGAAGTAACCGTTCCACCACTGGATGGTGTTCCAGAATCACCGGAACTACTGTCATCAGCCAGCGGGTCCTTGGTTCCCCCACAAGCCGCAAGACCAAACACCATCAGCGCAGAAAGAAGCAGTGTTATCAGTTTTTTCATAAGTTTTCCCCCGATCTTTCTTTTCATTGCGATCAATGATAGTTCTAGTATATTCATGCTGTTTACCCTTGTCAATCATTTTCATGAAAAAATATTTTTTTCTTTCAGATTAATGAAAACTTTTTCATTATGTTTTAAAAAAAGGATCTTCTGATCCTTTTTTCACATTCCTGATTTTTATTGATGCTTCTCCTCTTCAAATTCCTTTCAATCCCTTTTTTCCACATCAATATATTTAAAATAACAAGTTGTTCAGCTCAGCATTTCTTCCCATTTTTCCATCAAGCCGTTGAGCTCATTGACCGCCGTATCAATCGTTTCATCCAGCTCGGCCATACGCCGTCCATCCTGATAATATTCCGGCTCAAAGCGAAGGGCCCGCAATGCTTCCAACTGCTGCTCAGCAGCTTCAATCTGGGCTTCGATTTTTTTGATGTCACTTGGAGACGCTTTGCGGCGAACCACTGCAACAGCCTCCGGTTCTTTTTTCTTATTCTTTTCTGCCACCGACGGAACATTTTCCTGTTCACAATACTGCTGCCAACCAAGCGGATAAAACTGCATTTTCCCATCCCGGATTTCCAGCACCGCCGTTGCCATCTTGGCAATAAAATAACGATCATGCGAAACAAAAAGCAATGTTCCATCATAATTCTGCAAGGCTTCCTCCAAGGCTTCCTTTCCCACGATATCCAAATGATTGGTCGGCTCATCAAGAATCAGGAAGTTAGCATTTTTCATCATTAGTTTAGCCAGTGAAAGCCGAACCTTTTCTCCGCCAGATAAAACATCAACCGTTTTAAATACCTCATCACTAGAAAAAAGAAAGCTGCCCAAAATCGTCCGCACGGTCGTGTGATCCAGCTGCGGATTGGCATCCCATAGTTCCTCCAACACGGTCTTGCTTCCTGTAAATTGGGCCAACTGCTGGTCAAAATATCCCGGTTCGATCTGATGTCCAAAACGAAATTCACCGCTTAACGGTGAAACCTGCCCCATGATCGTCCGCACCAACGTAGATTTACCGCAACCATTTGGTCCAATCACCGCAATTCTTTGACCATGTTCGATCCGCAGATCTACAGTAACCAGCGGGCGATCATATCCCACCGTCAGCTTTTCGATTTCCAGCACTGTTTTTCCGCCTTTTTTTCCGCTATGAAAGTGCGCTTTAAAGCGCTTGTCATCACTTCGCTGCGGAGCCTCGATCTTTTCCATCCGTTCCAGATATTTGATCTTGCTCTGAGCAAAGGCAGCCTTGCTTGCCTTATAACGAAATTTCTCAATCAGAGCATTCAGACGCTCAATTTCCTGCTGCTGACGCAGATAGCGCTTTTCCTGCTGCTCCTGATTGGCTTTTTTTTGTTTTACAAAGCTTGTGTAGTTCCCTACATACCGCGTACATTGTCCATATTCAATTTCATAAACTACCTCGGCAGTATTGTCCAAAAAGGTCCGGTCATGAGAGACCAGCACCACTGCCTGAGAATACCGTTTGATATAACCTTCCAGCCAGCGGATCGTCTCCAGATCAAGATGATTGGTCGGCTCATCCAAAAGTAGGATATCCGGTTTAGAAAGCAAAAGCTTGACAAAAGCCAACCGCGTTTTCTGACCGCCTGAAAACGTCCTCAACGGACGATCCAGATCTTCTTGTGAAAACCCGAATTTGCTGAAAACAGTCATCATCTCTGATTGCCAGGTATAGCCGCCACGCTCTTCATACTGCTGCTGAAGCTGCGCATACCGCTGCAGCGTCGCTTCGCTGTAATCCGATTCCATTAGCGCGGCCGTCTTCTCCAGGCGCTGTCCCAGTTCAAACAGTGAAGCAAATACTTCCATACAATCTTCACGAACCGTTTTGGATTCATCCTGAAAAACGGTCTGCGCCAAATAACCGATCTCCACTCCATTCATTTTATAAATGGATCCCTTATCCAGCGGCAGCTGAGAGCTAATCACCTTCAGCAGCGTCGTCTTGCCACAGCCATTGCGGCCGACAACGGCAATCTTTTCAGTATTGCGAACCTCAAACTGAAGATCCTCAAAAACTGTCTCCGCTCCGTAAAAAACACTTCCTTTATTAATCTGATATTTCATTGTTTTAACCCTAATTCCTTAATCGATTCCCAAATAACGTGCTAGGCCTGCTGCAGTTTTCTCTGCAATCAGCTCTTGCTGTTGATCCCAGATTGTCATATCTTCAGGATTAGACAAAAACGCATATTCCAGCGTAATGGCCTGCATGCCAAAACGACTGTCCCGCGCAAACGAACCATTTTCGCTTGCCGCTTTTTCACTGAAGGTCCCAGCTCCCAAGATTCTTCCCCCAGCTTCTCGAATCATCATTCGCCCATCATAGCCATTTAACTTTCCGCTTGCTAGGATTCCCGGATTGCTTCCATTACCCGTCGAAACTAGTGAGGTTCCTTCTAAAATCTCATTGTAAACCGTTGAAGCCAAGCGATTGGAACTGAAAGAAGAATAAATCACCTGTGTCCCGCGCAAAGCCGTATTGGAGGCACTACCCAGCTGAATATCCAGATAGATCTTGGCCTGAGCCTGATATCCCTGATACAGACGTCCCTGCAGGCCATAGCTGTTGACAATATCTGTATCGCTTTTACGCGTAATCCATGTCCGCAGTCCTAACGCTTCCAGTTTTTCCTGCAGAATCAGCGCAAAATCATACGTTTCCTGAGCTTCAGTCCTACCTTCTACTGTCGCACCAACCTCCAAATAATTGCCATTGTCATAGGAGTAATGGCCAGGGTCGATCACAATGTCTACCACACCGGCTGGAGCCGTTTCTTCAGTTACTTCCAGAAATAAAAGATTCGCCGTCAAATAATTCTCGGTATCTTCAGGATTATTAAACATCGTCTGATCTGCTTTCAAAGTAATCTTATGATTGGTTCCATTGCGGGTAATCGTATAGAATGTTTCTTCAAACGGGGCCTCCATGGCCAACTGAACCAATTTGGTATCCTGCATCAAGGATACGGTATAAAAACCAGGGTCCAAATCTTCCAGCGGAAGCTGACCATCTACAGTCCCCTCTAAGATATACAGAAAATCATCCCCGGTACACAAATCTTTCAATACGATTGTTTTCCCAATCAGCGGATCCCGCTGATTCAGGACATACGGTTCTTCAAAAAGATTCAGTGTTTCGCCATAAAACAACACGTCGCGAATGATCATCACTTCTTCCACGGCAGCTTCTTCAATCAAAGTCCGAGTTTTCGTATCATTCAATCCACACACACCGTACCGATTTACCTGTTCTTTTTTTTCGTATTTTAAAGCAAAATCCAGACCGGTAAAACTCAGCATGACCACACCAAAAATCACCAGAACGATTTTCCACTGGATCTTATTTTTTCGAGGAACATAATGAGTCGGCTGAATTTTCATGCTTACCTCCTTATAAGCGAATATCTACGATATGCTTCGGTTTCTGCTGCTCCAACGGCGGCAGCGTCATATAGCTTGGCGCAATCGCCGTACACAGATATTCATGCGGATGATGAGCGATAGGAAGCATCGTATCCTCAAACGGCACCCGCTGAGTCGGATAAAGATCCTCCTTTCGAAACACAAACGGATGGAACGGGCTCTTAAACGTCCAGGTTAAATCAAAACCGATCCATTCTGATCCCTGATTGATCTTTCCATAATGACGGGCAACCCACATAAAGAAATTTTTTAGTCCAATCGGATTGAAGCCAAGGTTATCCAAGACAATCAGAACCGGCATCATCGCTTGATTCAACATTCGATATGGCAGATCCCTCAATTGCCGATTGCTACAGTAATCATAAACAAAGACATCGATAAAAATCCCATCACTATCCGTACAGCGATTTTTCAGCAATGAATTGACTTCTTTGAGATAAGTTCCTTTTTTACGAATCTTCATTCCTGGAATCAGCACGTTGTATTCCTTGTGGGTCTGATAACACTGAAAACAATAATCCTGAGGGAGCTCTGTTTTAAGAACCATGATAAACCGTTCAAAATCTTCCCGCATCATTCCAATATCCAAATCATCATCCCATGGAATAAAGCCCTGATGACGAACGGCTCCCAAGGCTGACCCACCATTAAGAAAATAGGGGATCTTGTGCTTCACACAAATCGCATCAATCACCTTGACCATCTCTAAAAGCACCTGATGCACATCATGCACAGTAATTTTTTCCCCGTTTTCTTCGGTCTTTAATAAATACTCTGTCATTCTGATCACTCCGTAGTTTCTATTATAGCAAAAAAAACAAGGGAAACAACCGCACACCAAAAGAAACGGACGCTCAGCGTCCGCAAATTTCCTGTATTGCAGCAACCAAACGATCCAGTCCTGCCTCCAGCGTCTTGCTTGGACAAGCCAAATTGATCCGCTCAAAGCCATCTCCTCCCAAACCAAAGATATAGCCTTCATCCAAAAACAAGTCATGACGAATCATCAAGGCTTCCAATTCTTCCTTCGATAGCTGAAGTGATCTCAAATCCAGCCAAATCAGATAAGTTCCTTCTAATGGAGAAGCCTGAATCCAAGGACAGCGTTGGCTCAGCACCTGCCGCACCAAACGATCATTGGCCGCAATGTGCTCAATCATGGCTTTTCGCCATCCGGCACAGCGCGTATACGCCAACGTACAAGCCTCATAGCTTAAAATATTCAGATGTCCCATGTTGCGAGCCGCTTTCGCCTCTTTAAAAGCCTGACGGACCTGTGGATCTGGAATGATGATGTTGGAAACCTGCATTCCAGCCAGATTGAAGGTCTTGCTTGGTGAGGTACATGTCAGACTGTGCTCGGCAATTTCTTTCGACAAAGAAGCCAGAACAGTATGATGATAACCTGGCATGATCAAATCATGATGAATTTCATCCGCCAAGATAAAAACCTTGTTTTCCAAACAGATCTCCGCCACCTTTTCCAATTCTTCTCGCGTCCAAACGCGACCAATCGGATTGTGCGGCGAACAAAGGATCATAACCTTGCAGGAAGGATCCTGTGCTTTACGCTTTAGATCTTCAAAATCAATCGTATAATGAAGATCCTGTTCGATCAGCGGACTTTCCAAAATCGTCAGCTGAAGCTGCTGAGCGACGCGCCGAAACGGATAGTAAACCGGAGTCATGATCAGAACGCTATCATTTGGTTTAGTTAAAGCGGTCAAAGCGATCGACAGCGCCGCAACGACTCCCGGGGTTGTCACGATCCACTCTTTTTCGATCGTCCAGTCATGTTGCGTCTGCATCCAATCTGCCACTGCGTTTCGATAGCGATCTGTTTCATCGGTATAGCCTAAAATCGGCTCCTGTTTTAAAAAATCAATCAAGCCTTCGATGATTTCCGGCGGGTTTTTTAGCTCCATATCCGCTACTGAAAACGGCACGATTCCCTTAACCTCCGGTTTTTTATTCAACATTGATTGCCATTTGCTTGAACCGCTTTCTGTACGGTCCACCTGTGTCTCAAAATCATATTCCATGATCGATACCCTCCCATTTCTTTTAATATAGTCGAATTTTCATGAAAAGAAAAGCCCCTTCTTTTTTTCAAACTCCCTTTTTGCTTCTTGCTTTTTTATCCAGCCGCTGCACGCTTTCGAGCTTGTTATCTATCCTTTTTTAATCATTCCTGCCTGATCAAGAAAATAAGGCTCTTTCAAAAAGGCCTTATCAAATGAACTCAAGTTTTTGTATGCGGATCTATGAATGATACTCAAGCATTCCCGCAAGGACAAAGACCAGCGGGGAATTATAATAAATCGTAACTTCATTGGTCGAATAATGCTCGCTTTCATCCCAGTATCTTTTAGCAGGCGGAGCTGAAGACTCCAAACTTTCATCCGGCCCACCTACCAGGGCTCCAGCCATTTCCACATTCAGGGCTTCGGTAATTCGGTGATGAATATGATGAGGATAGTTAGTTCCAACTCCTGTTACAAAACTCATGTTTAAACTGTTCCTGCCCAAAAGATATGCTAACTGCTGACCAGCCGCATGCAGCAGTGCCGGATCCGGTTCCAAATCATACGCCAAAAGCAGCAGCATGGCATTGTTGGCCACAAACATGTTGCCCCCCCAGTAATAACCATTGACCGCAACCTGATAGCCATTGTCCTGCTGCATTTGGATCAATCCTGCCACATGCTGATAAAACGCCTTTTGAACAGTCTTTTTCAGCTCACTATCATTCGGAGCAAACCGCAGAAGCAAATAACTGCCATAACCGCCCATCTCATGATAGGAAAGTCCGCTGATTAAATCTGGATTTTTCTTGATATACTCAGCGGCATCCGTCAGATACTGCAGATCCTGAGTCGCCGCATAGAGGGCTGCTGCTGCAAAATACAGCTCATCCAAAGCGCTGCCATTGCTGTAATCTCCTGCCGTGACATCCCATGGATTTTTCTTATCTTCTTCATGATCCGTATGATCCGCTGCCGCATAAGCCTTGATCGCATCCGTCAAGAGCTCCTCAGAACGACCTGGATCGATCGATGCAAAAACAATCGATGCCAGTGCAAAGGTTCCTGCTACCCCTGCTGTTGAAGTGTTTTCCTCCTCCAAGATAAAGACCGGCTGCTGATCCTGATCCGGCATCACAAAGGAAGCAAAATTTTTAGTTACAGCAGCGGTATACTCCGGGCCCCAGTCAATCTGCATTTTTTTCAGCCATTTCAACCCCACCAAAGCCTCATCCAGCACATCAAGCATCCCGTTTCCGCTATCCGGGCTTTGATTTTGATCGTTAAACTGCTCAGGAAACAGCCATCCTGCTAAAAGCAGATCATTCACGGTCTTCAGCGTTGTCAAAGTATAACGGCCATAATCTCCAGCATCATGCCATCCACCGGTAAAATCATCACGAGCACCTCCACGGTATACCGTAGCCAGATCATCATGACAGGCCTCATGTGCAAAGATTCCGGCAACCGCTTCACTTAGATCCTGACCGCATCGCTGCAAGGTAATCATATGCAAGGCAGATCCCAACAGCTCATCATAGACATTCTCGTCGATCCTAAATTCATAAGACTGACCATTCACCGCGGCTTCGATTCGATAACGCCCTGCTTCTGTCAGCGCAGAAAAATCCCCAAACCCATTGACTTCACCTGTTTCTTCATTGTAGCCAGTATAATAGATCGGCCCTTCAAAAACAGTCTTTTCATTTTCCACATCGACAACCTTGAAAATTTCTCCGGAATTCGCCTGAAAGATCGCCAATTTTTCTTCCAATGGCAGATAACCCACCTGATTGATCCTGACAGAGTGATTTTTTTTCGAGCTGAGCAAGCGAAATTCACTCAGCATTACGGTTCCGCTGGCAACTTCTGATTGCCGATGAACTTCTACACTGATCCAGCCGGTATACGTATCCGCTTGTTGATGAGAATACCTCAGATCGATCGTGATCTCCCCATTGTGGATAGGAAAGATCGACTGATCAAAGGTGCCGCTTTCATCTCCCCAGCGTACGATCAGCGATTCTGCCAAATCACTGTAAAAATAACAATGAAACGTGTAAGATTCCCCCTGCAAAAACATCAGCTTATCACTAGCTAATGTCAGCGTTTCTTCCTGATCAGGCCAATCGCTTATGCTCAGCGTCCGCTGATCCGGCTGAACCGTATCCTCCAGACTGATGCTTCCTGATGTCAGTGTAAAGACCGAGGCAAACTCTTCTTTTCGCTCTGGATAATCCATCGCCCGCTCTTCTTCAAAAACCAAGACCGTTTCCTCCTGCTGAACCGACTGCTCTGTCACTTCTTCCAGCGGTTCAACAACCAGCACAAGGACAATTAAAACCGCCAGACAGCGGATCCATCGCTGTTTCATAGAATCGCCTCCCTTTTTCATCATGACTTTTATTATAGCAGAATTCTTTTTTCTTCCCATGAACATCTGGTGAAAAAAAAGATCCCCATCAAAGGGGATCTTTCTTAAAACATCAGGTTACGCGGAGTTCGGGCAAATGGAATCACGTCACGAATGTTCTGCATTCCTGTCAGATACATGATAAATCGTTCAAAACCCAAACCAAAGCCGGCATGCTGACAGACGCCATAGCGTCTTAGATCCAGATACCATTCCAGTCCTTTCTCATGAACGCCCATTTCCTGCATTCGAGCTTTTAATATCTCCAGCCGCTCCTCACGCTGGCTGCCGCCAACCAGTTCACCTACTCCCGGTACCAGCAGATCACACGCTGCCACGGTCTGGCCATCCTCATTCAGCCTCATGTAAAAGGCTTTGATTGCTTTGGGATAATCAATCAAAAAGACTGGACCTTTGACAACTTGCTCGCAAAGATAACGCTCATGTTCAGTATTGAGATCCATGCCCCACTCAATCTGATTGTTTTCAAAGTTGACAGTTGCCTTTTTTAAATGCTCGATGGCTTCAGTATAAGTCATGCGTACAAACGGAGTGGTGCGCACCAGTTCCAGCCTTTCCAGCAGCGTCTTATCAATGAACTGATTGAAGAACTTCATCTCTTCCGGTGCGTTGTCCAGTACATAATCGATGCAGGACTTGACCATATCTTCAATCAGATCCATATCATCCTCCAGATCAGCGAAAGCGATTTCCGGTTCAATCATCCAAAATTCCGAGGCATGGGTTGTTGTATTGGAATTTTCTGCCCGAAAAGTAGGACCAAATGTATATACATCACGGAATGCCAAGGCAAAGGCCTCTGCCTGAAGCTGTCCGGAAACTGTCAAAGAAGCTTTCTTGCCAAAGAAATCCTCTTCATAATGATCATCCTTGCGAGTTGTCACAGTAAAGACCTCTCCCGCCCCTTCAGCATCATTACCAGTTATAATTGGCGTATGAACATAAACAAAGCCCTGATTTTGGAAAAACTCGTGAATGGCCATGGACAGCACGCTGCGCACCCGGAAGACCGCACTGAATGTATTGGTTCTGGCACGCAGATGTCCCAGCTCGCGCAGATATTCAAAACTATGGCGTTTTTTCTGCAGCGGATACTCACTGTCACAACTTCCTTCCAGCACCACTTCTGTTGCTTCCAATTCAAATGGTTGCTTGTTTTCTGGTGTCAGCTTAAATTTTCCTGTCACCGTCAACGCTGTTCCCGTTAAATAATGGCTCAATTCCTCATAATTATCCAGTTTGCTCGTATAAACGATCTGCGCATTGCGGAAATAGGTTCCGTCATTCAATTCGATAAATCCGATCGAGCCATTATCTCGATTGGTTCTGACCCAGCCTTGCAGCTGAACATATTCGATCTGATCAAGCTCAAGTTTAGAGCCGGTCTGTACCAGTTCATAGCACTCCCGGACAGTCATAAAAGTCAACATTCTTTTTTCCTCCTTGAAATAAAAATAAAATCGTCCCGATCAAGGAACGATTTGCTTTCGTGGTGCCATCCTTTTTCACAGAAAGGGCTGCTTTCTGCCTTTGCTCCTTAACGCGGAAGACGAAGCCGCTTTGCACGGCTCAGCTCAAAAAGTGTTCCCCATTCCTCTTTCCGCATCCGGCTTCCACCTCTCCGGACTCGCTGCAGCTTCCTGAAGACAGAGTCTTTTCTCTTTGCTATTTTTTTAAGGAATTGGTTTCAAAAACCAGTTCTTGAATCATGCTTACGACATCAACCGGACGAACAGAAACATTCTTTGGAACTTGGAAATGCTCATGAGTGAAATCAACCAAGCCAATGATTCCAGCGTCCACCAACTTATCCACAGTTTCTTGAACATTTTGCGAAATACACAGGATCGCAATCCGACATCCCTGTGGCAGCTGGTCTTTCAGCTCATCCATTCCATAAACTGGAATCGGGGTTTTTCCGACTCGATCCGGAAACAGATCAAACCCACAGACAATTTCTCCCACAACGTAATTCCAACGATTGTAGTTCATCAGTGCTTTTCCAAGATTTCCACAACCGACGATAACGATTTTTTCATCAAATCCGATTCCCAGCTCTTCATTAAAAATCTGAATCAGTTTATTAACATCATAGCCATAACCTTGTTTTCCTAAAGAACCAAGAAAAGAAAAATCCCGCCGAATCGTTGTCGATTCAATATCCACATACTCTGACAGCTCTTTTGACATGATTTTCGTTACACCCTTGGAGCTTAATTTACGCAAAGCTTTCAAATATACCGGATATCGCTGCAGTGTTGCCTTAGGGACGGATCTGTTTGTGTTCATGTTTTATCACCTGACCTTATTCTAACACATTTTTCTTATTGTGAAACAATTATTTTTGTTCACGAATCACTTAATTCCTTGGAAGGTGTTGCCGCCAGCTTTAGATCTGCTGGAGCAACATGATCCAGCGCAACACAACCGGCCGCCGCAATCATGGCCGCATTGTCTGTACAACACCATAACGGAGGCAAGGTCAGCCGAACGGTTTCAAGCGAAGGAATCTGTTCACTCAGCAATGCTCTAAGCCGACTGTTGGCCGCAACCCCGCCCGCTACGACGAGCTGCCTGATACCGGTCTGCTTGGCTGCCATCAGCGTTTTTTGAACCAGATCATTCAAGGCCGTTTCCTGAAAGGCATACGCCACATCTGCCGCAATCAGATCACGACTGGCCCGCTTTTCACGATCGATCAGCTGCAGCACGGCCGATTTCAAACCACTGAATGAAAAATCCAATGGTTTATCTGTCTTACAAACTGGCAGTTTGTAATGCGGCTTCCCCTCTTTTGCCAATTTATCAATAGCCGGCCCGCCTGGATAGGGCAAGCCCAGCACCCGCGCCACCTTATCATAGGCTTCTCCGATTGCATCATCCTGGGTCGTTCCCAGTATTTCAAATTCCCACTCTGAACGCATCAAGACCAATTCAGTGTGACCGCCAGATACCACTAGCGCCAACAGCGGGAATTCCAAGCGATCGATAAACGCATTGGCATAAATGTGCCCAATTAGATGATGCAGCGGAAGAAGCGGCTTATCCAACATCCAAGCCAGCGTCTTGGCTGCCATCACTCCCACATGCAAAGAACCAATCAAACCTGGCCCCTGGGTCACGGCGATTGCGTCGATGGTTTCGATTGCGATACCGCTTTTTTCAATGGCCTCTTCGATCACCAGAGAAATATTCTCTACATGAATCCGCGATGCAACTTCAGGAACAACGCCGCCAAATTTTTGATGGATATTAATTTGAGAAGAAACTACATTCGAAAGAATCTCATTTCCATTTTTTACGATAGCACAAGCTGTTTCATCACAACTGCTCTCGATTGCCAAAATGATCCGATCTTTCATTGCCATCCTCCTATCGCCTTCATCATCAGCCACGCATCTTCATGGTTATCCTGATAATAACCTTTACGAACCGATATTTTTTCAAAGCCACACCGCCAATATAACGCTTTGGCTGCTTCGTTGCTGACCCGAACCTCCAAAGAGAGGGTCTCACATCCTTTTTCTGCTGCAGTCTGCTCCATCCATGCCATCAATGCCGATGCCAGATGCTTGCGCTGCCATGAGCGGGCTACTGCAATATTAGTTATTTGTGCCTGATCAAACAGACACCACAGACCGCAGTACGCTACAACTTTGCCCTCCTTGCGGATCACGGCATTGTATGAATACGGATTTTCCTGCAATTCATACAAAAAAGCTTCCCGCGTCCAGGGAGACGTAAACAGTTCCTGTTCCAGTGCTATAACTTGGTCCAGATCTTTTTCTTGCATGGGTTCAATCATGATTTCACCAGATAAGCGCTGTTTTCCTTCAAATATTCCGGCACGCAGGTATGAACATTTTCCTCATGTCGCCAATGATTCCGGTGAAGAAGAAAGGAAAGCGCATAATCTTCTTCCTTTTCCTCCATTCCCAGCAAAGAACAATCGCCCATGATTTCCAACGATGGATCCAACGACTGACGCAGACTTTCAATCGTTTCTGCCGCCTCCGGCTGCTGGAGCACCCCCTGACGGTAAATGGCCCGATAAGCGCGTCCACCACGTGCATCCAAAAGTACCAAACAATCTTTTTGATCGCACGCAAACAATTCCAATGTAGAAAGCGTATATAAAGGCAGCTTCCAGCGAGCGCACATTACCTTGGCAATCGTCATTGCGATCCGCACCCCGGTGTAGCTTCCTGGTCCACGGGTCACACAAACCGCGGAAATTTCTTTCTTATCCACATGATGATTTTTTAAAAGCTGATCAAGCTCTTCCAATACAGTTTCAGACTGGCGTTTGAAGCACTCCTTCTGAACAGCACCAACCACTCGATCCTCTTTGAGCAAAGCCAACGTCAGGAAACGATGGCTCGTATCCATACATAAGGTAATCATTTTAATTCCTCCAGCATCGTTTCATAGCTTTTCCCAACTGCAGTAAAAAGCAGTTCCCGCTGATCTTCCTCTACCCGCCGCATCGTGATCCGCAGCACTTCCTCAGGAATTTCCCGGGACATAAATTCAGGCCATTCAATGACCGCGACTCCATCGCCGTCAATCATTTCTTCAAAACCCAGATCCTCATCAGAACCCTCTAAACGATAGGCATCAAAATGATAAAGCGGCAGTCGCCCCTGATAGATTTTCAGGATTGTAAAGGTCGGACTGCTGATGGTTCCTTGAATTCCCAATCCTTGGGCCAATCCCTGCGTCAGCGTCGTTTTCCCCGCTCCCAAATCTCCGCTTAGTGTAATCACACAATTTTCAAAACAAAGCTCACCCAACCGCTTTCCAAGCTCTCGGGTCTGCTGTGCTGAGTAAACGACCATCCTCTTTTCCATTTTTTCCATGCTCCTTCTGAATCTATCGCCTATTATACCGCAAAAGCGGTAAAAAGCACATGTTTCTGGTTAAAATTCAAAAAAATTTCACAAAAACCTAAAATAGCCTTTTAGCGCTCGTTCCTGGCTGATCCGATCGCACTGAAATTCTTCGCGGACAGGCATTCTGGATCTCCATCTGAAAGCAAGAACGATCCCAAATGCGATTCTCTAAAATCAAAATTCTCAAAAAATGAAAATGTGATACGATCGCGATTGTCTTCTTTTCAGTAAAATCAAACCGTGAAAGGAATTTTCGCGCTCGACCTTCTACTTCTTCTAAGCTTTCTCCATCTGGCACTTTTTTGCATCGGCAAAGCGCCAGCGAATCATGATCGGGATCCACCAAAAACTGACTCAAGATTGGATCATTCAGCACCTCTTGTGCTTTTTTTCCCTCCAAGCTGCCCAGTGAGCGCTCCCGCAAATCCGCATCCAGATGGATCGGCAGTGGATCAAAAATCAAATGCGCCGTTTCCTGGGCCCGTCCAAGATCAGAGCTCCAGACTTGATCGATTGCAACTCCTCGCAACGCTTCCCGACAGCTCAGGGCCTGCCTTCGCCCTTGTTCATTCAGCTGGGTCAACGGCGATTCAAGAGCGCCAATCAAAATGCGGTCCTTTGTTAAAAACTGTTGGTTAGCCACGGTTTCTCCATGACGGATCAAAATAAAATTCATGATTTTTCCTCATTATAATAAAAAAAGGATACCTCCTTCGGTATCCGAATCACCTGGCAGCGTGCTATCTTCACTAAGGCAGGCTTAGCTATTGTCACCGCAGGAATGCTTAACTTCTGTGTTCGAGATGGGAACAGGTGTGACCA
>CALVGQ010000040.1 GCA_944327135.1 uncultured Erysipelotrichaceae bacterium
TCTACGCTGCCTCGTACCAACTCCTTGAGCTGACCCTTGATAACTTCCTCGTTTAGCTGTACAATCTTCTCGGACATGGTTTGCTGTCTCCTTTCGAATGGTGTGTCGCAACTTCATTCTACCAGAGATCTGCAAACCATGTCTCATTTTATTTTTGCGAAATTTATTCTACCTGACCTTAGTACAAAGCCAAATGCGGAACTTGTCAACAGTATGCTGGATGAATACAATAAAACATTAAAAAATGGAGAAAAGCCAATCATACACAGTGACCGAGGAGCACATTATAGATGGCCAGAATGGATCAGTAGAATGGATAGTTATGGATTTGTAAGAAGCATGTCCAAGAAAGGCTGTTCACCTGATAATTCAGCATGCGAAGGATTTTTTGGAAGAATGAAAAATGAAATGTTTTACGGGAGAAAATGGAATAATATCAGTATAGAAAAATTTGTAGTTCTTATAAATGAATATATAGTGTGGTACAATACTGAAAGAATAAAACAATCTTTAAATTGTCTAAGCAAAGAGTACAGACAATTGCTGGATCTTAATTGAAATAACAGGTCCAAGTTTTTGTCCGCACCCCCCTACCGTGCCCTATGTTAAGTTTCTAACCCATTTTCCTCGGCGATAAAAATATGTTGCTAAAAATACTTTTAATAAACCTAATGACTCTACAACAATGTATAATATTATAAACCGAGTATGAAACACTCGAGACAATATTGTGCTTATTAAAACCGGACCCAGACAAGTAAATAATCCATCAAGCATGAAAACACCATTAGTGTCTCCCCCTGAGCGTAATATATTGTAAATTGAATTTGAATATCCTTGTGTCCATGCAAAACAAGCTTTTATAATCAGTAAGAATGATGCCATTCTTAGAGTTTCCCCATCTAAAGAATAAATTAAAGGAGTATAAGAGGACGTACTTATAATCAAAATACCGCCAACAATATAAATACCTAAGCTAATAACAATCATTTTTTTTGCATTTTCTTTTGCTTCTTCAACTTCACCAGCACCTAATTTTTTTCCAACAAAGATTCCAATTGCTGCAGCACCTCCACTAAACATAACAAACACTAAATTACTAATATTATCAGTCACAGTTAGTGCTGGAAGATACTGCTCTCCCACATAGCTATAATTCATAAAGTTCAAACTTAACCCTAAAGACCATATCACTTCATTCATAATTAATGGAATTGATGTTATAAGGATCTGCCAAGCTTTTTCAACTTCCAATAAAGGTAGCTTTTGATTAAATCTGAATAAAGAATACGAACTATTAAGCAGACAAACCAGGAAAAGAGCTTCTATAACACGAGCTATTAAAGTTGCATATGCTGCCCCTCGAATTCCCATTGCTGGAAAACCTAATTTACCAAAAATCAGAATATAGTTTAAAAAGACATTAGAAATAAAAGCCAATATCCCTGTATACATTGATACTTTAGTTTGGCCGATGACTCTAAATGCTACTCCACTAATCGAACTTATTGCAAAAGGAATAAATGTCCAGCGAAGAATAACTATATATTCCATTGCATATGAAATAGTTACTATATCCTTAACAAACAATTTAACAATCTGTTCTGGGTAAATTAAAAGTATCGATAAAGCCAAAGCACAAACAATACAACATAGAATAATTCCAAAACGGAAAATCTGATTCATTTCACGCCTTTTATTTGCACCATAATATTGAGAAATAAATAAACCTATTCCATTTGTTAATCCAAATAATGTAAGCGAATAAATAAAAAAAGTACGATTTGCCACCGATACTCCACTAATTGCTTTTTCTGATAAAGTTCCCAGCATAACAGTGTCGGTCATATTAACAAGATTAGCAAGAAGTTGTGAAATCATCATAGGAAAACTAATTTTCAAAAACTCCTTAATAAACCCTTTATCGAATTTCATTATCTTCCTCCCTTTTATAAATTATTTATATTAAGAAATCATCTTAATTCATATTAAACCGTTCGCTTTTTTGCAAGCAGAAGCATCATTTTATCTACCTCAGTCCCCAATAATGAGGTGAATTATAAATACTATATCGAAAATAAGGTTGATCATAAGCTAAAAATCAGAATAAAACTCACTATAAATACACCTATTAAACTATACATCTGTTAAAAATGAATACTAAACCAATTAAAAGTAAAACTATTAAAAGATTATCAAACGAAAATGACAATACTACTATTTTGTTTTTCAAAGGAAACAAAATCAATACAAATTATTATATAGGTAATACTGTTCTAGTTTCAGGACTATTTATATAAATAATCAAACATTTTACAATAAGAAAAGGGATCGTGATGAAGCATTCCAGTTGTTTTCTCAAATCATCTATTTATTATCAATTTCTTCAGCCTGCTGTTATTGCATCGATTTGAAATAAACAACTAAATAATACTTCATCATCAAAGATTAAAATTTTGTTCATATATATTCTCTTATATTAATCCTCGTATCATATGGAGATTTACAAATTTGCATCTCTATTTCTCTTTGCATTAATTCACGAATGACAGCTGTATCTTCACATGTAAGATACAAATACTCCGAAACTTGAATTGCACCAGGCCGATTTCTTAGTCCCCCAAGGTTACATATTTTAAGCAAACTAAAACTATCAAATATGATTTTTGCATCAATCAAATTACTCACAATTACAATTATGTTGTCCATTGACTTGAGTGCTTGGTTTAGTATGCTTTTACAATTATCAATAGGAACAATCGTTAATTTTACATCCTTAGGCTTAGCTAGATCTAAGATCATTTTAGTAAAATCATCCTCAGAAGCCTCATTATTCACAATAATAATTTCAGATAAATTCAAATACTCTGTCCAATAAAAAGATACTTGCCCATGTAAAAGTCGATCGTCCACCCTTACTAATCGAATCATAACATTTATTCGCAGAACAGATCATTTACATAAACAATCTGATCTTGCGCCTCCTTAACAATACTTTCTAAATTTTCACCTTGATTATCAGTAAGAATTATTTCCAACAATAACGCAATGTTAAAACCTGTAATCATCTTAAAATCATGAACTTTTAATTTCTTCATTGCATATTGACTAGCAGCACCAGAAGGCAAATCACTAAAAATCATGATTGGCTCAGACAAGTTTTCACTAAATAATTTATCTATCTTTTGCTGATAATCATTATTTTCAACATTTTCTTCAATTACACTCACTTTGTCATCAGCTCCACTTAAAAACTTCAATGTACTTTTTGTACCTGATGGATATTTTCCATGACCTATAATGACATATTTCATATACTTTCTCCTTTTCCAACATACTGATAAACAAATTTACGATAGTCAGTATAATTCTGACAATCAAGCAAGTCCTTAAATTTCGCTTCATTTTGTAAACAATACTCTACAAACCGATACATTGCTGTGAGTTTTTTAAAATCATTATCATAGCAATTCACCCAAAAAACAGCTTTAATCCATTGTTTTTTCCATATAATTGGTTTTTTAAGTATTGCAACAAAAATAAAATCCTCATCAAGCGTCTGCTCTGTATGAAATATAACAGCCTGATTCTGTGTCTCTCCACATAAAATGCGTTCTCCACTCCAAAGCATCTGATAAACTTCAAAATTATTCTCAAAACAAGAAGACACTTTTTTAAACACTTCATCACGATCAATCGCTTTACAATTTGCTATGAAGTATTGTTGCTTTAGAATATCCAATATAAATTCACGATCACTTTGCTTATTTTGAAGTAGATCTTGAACTAATGCTGATTCAATAGAATAATCCTCTGGAACATACATTGCAGGAATTGATATTTTCTCTGCAAACGGCACCGTTGATATCAAAAGATCATATTGACGTAAATCCTTATTACCAATTTTATAATAGTCACAGACATCAACTGAATGAATTCCTATTACAGACTCATTGAGCTCATTAAGCAAAGTAATCATTTCAGGCCTTCCCTGACAAGTTGCCAATAATATTCTACTTTTTTTACGCATTGAATTCGATAGAAGTAGATTTGTATACAACACTAAATAAGAAAACTCATTTATATTCATCGATATATTAAAATTATTTTCTATAATTTTTATAAAATGAAAAGTTATGTGTGTTGCTAGCGGATATTTACCAAAATAACGATATGTTTGCAGATTTCTTACAACCATGCCATGTCTAAGTCTTTGGATCATCACTGGAATATGAAGTCTAACATTTTCTTCATACTGGCTTTTGTCACTTACAAGAAAGTTAAACTTTTGATGTAAACAACGATAAATCTCAAAAAGTGTTAGCTCAACTTTATCTAAGATTTCATTATCTAAATCCTCCAACCGATTAACATGCTTGCTTTGAAGATGCAAAGCAAAATAACACGCTTCATCTTCTGGAAGAATCATCTTTTGCCATCTTTCAAGCTGTTCTTTAATTGCTTTTCCTGCAGGATATTCTCTTATTTTCATAATTTCTAAGCGTTCTTTTTCTTCTAAATGAACATAATTATAAAAACGCCATCTACGTAAAGCGATAACAATGTGAATTACAAGATTTTGAAGAGAATAATCAGAGATTTGAAGGTTATGTTGATTAATAATATTAATTAATATCTCGTTAATAAATGAAATTTCATGCTGGTTAGATGCGCTAACGAACATAGCATGATCTGCTGCAAAGTATCCAGTCGAAACATTATTATGAAAAAAATATTCTGATATACACAACCGCTTATCAATTTCGGTTCCTTCCAGAATAGAACCATAATTTGGTTTAGAAATAACAGATAAGTGATATTCTTTTAAAATTTCTTTCACTTCTTTTAAGTCTGCTGCAATTGTAGAACGGCTAACGTATAATTCATCTATTAAAAAGTCTTGGCTAATATAGTAATCTATTGCCAATAATTTCTTTATGATATAATTCACTCTTTCATAACGATAACGTGGTATTTCATCTGCTTGATTTTCTTCGTTCTTCATTGTCAGAAGTAACTGACTAAATAGAAATTCATCTTTTTGAATCAATTGATAGCCTTTTCCTAAATGAGCCTCAATTTCTGCTCCATATTCTTCTAAAAGAGTGTTCAATTCAATAATATCCTTTTTTATAGTACGAGTAGAAACCCCAGCAGAAATAGCAAGATTTTTTGAAGTAACCTCATTCTTGCTTTCTAATAAACGATATAAAACTTTTTTTAAACGTGGGGTTATACTACTCATACTCTTTCTCCTATAACAGGCCTTTTAATTGTGTCTTTTTATCCTCAGGGACCTGCCTAATTTCCAACTCAATATCCCTTTCCGCTAATTCTTTTGCTAATTCAATTTCTTCATTTGTCAAAGTTACACTACTTGTGAAACGCTTGCTTGGAATACCGATTTTTTCTTTTAATCCGCCAAAATTAATTGATTTAATATCAGATACTTCATCTACAATTTTTTTAGCATCAAAAACATTATTTACTATAACCATTACATTTTTCTTGTTTTTTGTATTTTCTTTAATCATCGCAATACCATCTTCTACACCTTTAACAACCAACGTTGTTCCTCGAGGCTTTGCGATACCTAAAGTCATTTTTGTAATTTCATCTTTTACGACTTCATCATTAACAATAATAATTGATTCAATGCTTAACACTTTTGTCCAAGAGAAAGCAACTTGTCCATGAAGTAAGCGGTCATCTATACGCAATAATTTTATCATCTTTTTTCTCCGCCAAATTAGCGAATAGATGCCACCAAAAGATGACATCTATTCTTTGTTTTTTTACAATAAACCAAAGAATCTTCCGATGATACCAACTAACAGAAGAATCATCATCAGATTCATAACAGAAACTTGTTTCTTCAAAACATGAGAAATACCAAATACTGTTAATAAAGGAAGCATTCCAGGCAGAATAGCATCCAACAATTCCTGAAGAACAAATGTTGTTTCACCAAATGTTGCTGTAAATGGTGTACTTACTTCAACTAATGAAGCTGTCATAGAACCAATCATCATAATCCCCATAATTGAACAGCATAGAGTAATTTTGTCCATTACATTAGAAGCATACATTTTTTTAATAAAACTATTTCCAAATTCATATGTTTTCATTAATCCAAAATAATGAATGGCAACATTAGGAATGTTAAACAAAATCAAAAATACAAGTGGTCCCATAATGCTTCCAGTCATGCCAAGTTGACATCCAATAGAAGCACATATAATACGATAGCTTCCCCAGAAAATGGAATCGCCAATACCAGCTACCGGTCCCATTAAAGCAACTTTAACATTACTTACAGCAGATCCCGGTAAAGCCTTGGTCACAGCTTTTTCTTCTTCCATTGCTAATGCAACACCTGTAATCAAAGTTACACAAGTAGGTGTTGTGTTAAAGAATTCCATATGACGGCTTAGAGCTTCTTTGAATTCCTCTGTACCTTCACCATAGAATTTTTTAAGTGCTGGAATCATGCTATACGCAAATCCAAACCCCTGAAAACGTTCAGAGTTAAATGATCCTTCAAGCGCATATGATCTCCAATGAATCGAATTCAATGTCTTCTTATCAAGCAATCTTTCTCTTTCAATAATTTCTTCAGTTTCTTCAACATCATCATTCTTTTCTGTTTTCATAAAGAAGAAAAACAGAATAGCAATGCAACCGGCTAATATTGCAATAGAAGTATTGTCTAAGCCAAGATAAACTGATAAAACAAAACCAATGAAGAAGAACGCTGCAATTTCTTTCGACCAAATCATATTTAATAGCATTGCAAAACCTAAGCCTGGGAGCAACGCTGTGCCAGCCTGCAGACCTTGCATAATAAATGCAGGTACTGCATCAACGATTGCCTGAATCACATCTCCACCTAATAGTAAGGCCAAAAAGTAAACAACAAATGTATAAGCAATGCCGATGAAGAAAAATGTCCAATGCCAACGTTCTACACCCTTATAGTCTCCCTTTTTGCCACAATCGTCTGCGAAACGAACTAACCATAGGCGAAGAATGCCATATACTCGACCGATTAATGTCATCATTAAACTGCAAGGAATTGCCAAAGCAATGGCAATTTCTGGTCCATTTCCTGTTAGCATCGCAAAAGCTGTACCCAGTGTTCCTGCAACATTCATATTTACAGCACTAGATACTCCAATAACAACAACGCCCATGTATGCTAATTCCAATGAGCACCCAATGATAACACCTTGTCTTAAGTCTCCCAAGATAAGCCCAACCAGTGAACCCAACACAATTGGGCGGTTACATAAAGATTGCCCCGTAATTGAGTTTAAGTTACCTACACACCCAACTAATGCAATCAACATGTATTGAATAATCACATTAAATCCTCCTTTACTTTATTAATGTATTTATGAAAATTAATTGTTCTTTTGCATTTTCTACTGCCTCTCTGATTTGCTTTTGAATGTCTTTAGTCTCATCTAGCTTTAATAAATTTAAAACAAGCGGCAGGTTTATACCGGTAATTATTTCTAGATTCCTGTCCCTCATCTTTTTAATTGCTGCTTGATTTACACTTCCACTTAACAAATCAGTAAGAACAATTATCTTCTCATCTTGATCAATCGTCTTCAAAACATTTTCAAGTTCCACATCAAAATTGTCAGATTCCACATAAGCTTCTAACACGGTTAAATTCTCAATATTTCCATATAAAATTCGAATTGCATCTGCAATTCCTGCAGACATTTTGTCATGAGTTGCAATAATATAATGCATTTGTTTAACCTTCCTTTTCTATCAATGTGAAACTAGTACTTTTGAAGTTGTCGCGTTATTTTGTTTTGGTTGATGGTGTTTTAATTGATACAATTTGCCCAAATTCTTTTTGAAGTGGATGTCCTTTTGTATTTAAGGTTCCTGAAGCATATTGGGCAATTAAAGGTGCACTCGCTAAAAAAGCCAATGGAGAAATTAAAGAATCAATTTTTTCTGCTGCAACAGTATTATGATCACAAGTACTTGCTGAGCCAATCAAATAGGTACGATCAGTAACACTTTTACATGCTTTATAAATTTGAATCATTCTGTCGCTAGTATGATCATTATTATCAAATACAAGCACAGTCATTCTTGGGTTAAGCGGAAAGCATGGGCCATGTAAGAATTCTTCAGATTCATACGCAGCTGCTGGTATCTTTACTGTTTCCCCTATTTTTAATGCTGCCTCTAAAGCAGTTCCATAATTTGCACCACATCCAATGGTATAAACGGCCTCCATTGAGAGTAGTTCTTTCTTGTGCTTCTCAATAAAATCATGAGTATTTTTCTGAATGTTTTCATGCACTCGCATACTATCTTCAATTTCTTTTAAAAGCTTTTCAGATTCACATTCAGTTATAATTTCTTTTTTCACTGCTGAATCAATCGCAAAAAGCATTAAAAATTCTGCTAAAGTAACAACACCCTTTGTAACATATCCAACTTTTTCAACACCTACTCCCCAATCAATTAATAAATCAGAATGATTCTTAATTTCTGCATCAGTAACGCCTGTAATCCCAATCCGGAAATGCCCTTTTTTCTTTAAAAAGTCTAGCGCTGCTAACGCGTTAGTACTGCGCCCACTTTGCGACACAACAAAAACAAAGTCATCCTCTTTAAAATCATTTTCGTAATTTTCAAATGTAAACGGAGGAATCACTTTGACTTCCATGTTGAGAGTTCTTCGCATGAATAATCTTGCACTCATGCATGCGTTATAGGATGAGCCACTAGCTACAATCCAAATACTCTTGTAGTCTTTTTTCAAAAACTCTTGAACTAAAGGATTTGTCAATTCACTATGTTTTTTACAATTTTTACGAACAACATCTGGAGTTTCTTCCACATAATCGCGCATATTAAGCTTTTTTTCTTCCATAACTTTCACTCCTTTTTCTATATTGTAAGCAAAATATCATTTCTTTTATATTTAATTAATTTCACTCGAACGAGTGAAATTAAGAATTGCTAGTTTATATAATTTATCAACTAATTTGTAAAATATAATGAATTAATAATTTGTGTTTAAAATACTTCCTATAAATGAATTTGAAATCAAAAAAATTAGGTAGTGTCAACATTTATGCGTAAAAGTTATATCCCTAGTCGATTCAATTAGTCCTTAAACCAATCTTCTCTTGTAGTTTGTCCAAATCCTCGATGAACGTGATTCATATTTTTCTCATTATATCGATTAAATTGGGAAACTAGATATTTCTCTTCCGACTGTTCAGTTGGAAACTGCTCCTTCTTTTTGAAGCTTCGCTTAAGCTGCTTGTTATTTGCTTCGATCAGATTTGTAGAATAGATTGTTTGTCTAACGCATTCTGGATAATCATAGAATGTAAATAGATTCTCGTTGCTGCTTAGGCTCTTTATCATTGATGGATATTTGTACTTCCATTTTTTAATAAACCAATCAAAAATATTTAATGCTTCTTCTTTCGTTTTGGAGCGATAGACTTCTTTGAAATCATTGGCCACTTCTTTTCGGTCAGTAACCCTTGCCTTGGCACATAGATTTCTTTGGATATGAACCAGGCATCTTTGGATTTTGGATGTTGGAAAAGACTCGTTTATGACATTCTCCATTCCTGATAAACCATCTGTACAAAATAAAGAAACACGTTCTACTCCTCTGGCTCTAAGATCCGCTAAAAGTTCTTTCCATATTTCAGATGATTCGTTCGGTGCAATCCTATAACCTAGGATTTCTTTGGTTCCTTCTAGAGTGATTCCAAGTGCTATATGAACCATCTCTTTAGATACCGTCTCTCGTCTCAAGGCCATCGATGTACCATCAAGATAAATGACTGTGTATTCTTTGTTGAGCGTTCTATTCTTGAATGAATCGATACATTCCAAGGTTTTGTCAGTAATGTTGGAAATTGTCTGCTTGGAATAGTGATGTCCGCACAATTTTTGAATGATGGTACAGATTTCAGAATTGCTCATTCCTTCTTCAAAAAGATCAAGAATGGTGGCTTCTGTTGAAAAATCACGTCTTTGATATCTAGGGATAAGAGACGTAAAAAATTCACCAAGTCTGTCTCTAGGAATACGCAGTATAAGAGGTCCATACTTTGTATCCAACTTCCTTTCATAGAATCCGTTTCTAGAATTTTGACAATCGGTTCTTTGATAAGGTTCATAATCCAAAAAGGCAGTTAGTTCGTAAGCTAATATTTCATTTAGAGATTTTTCAAGTTCAGAACGAAAAAGCTCAGAAACAGCTTGTTCGAAAGCAGGAAGATTATTGTCATTAGTAAATAGGCTTTTCATCAAGGATGTAGTAAAATAGTTCATGGGTATATTCCTTTCGTAAATTGTTTTTGGTCGAACTAATTTTACTAAGGATATACCCTTTTTTCTACCTTTAAAGAAAGTCACTTTTACACAAAATATTCTATGCTATCGAAAGAGGAACGACTTTAATTGATGCTAAAGGCGGATATACTTGTAATAATAAAAAAATACTCCTTGTCGTAATAGATAAAAAAGAATATCCTAAGTTACTTAACATTGTAAATGAAGTTGATAATAAGGCTTTTATGATAACTACGAATACACAAGATGTTCATGGAGAAGGGTTTAAATTAGAGTTTAAGATTTGAAACTGAATAATTTTTTTGTGTATGATTTTTTGTAAATAAAACATATTTTGGATTTGTTCTGTAGGTTTGATAGAAAGTCATATTTGGGAGAAATTTAGTTGAAGAAACAGTAGGGCTGAAGTCTTCTGCTGCATCTAGTTTAATTAAATTAATGCTTAATTCAGAAATTATCGAAAGTGTTGAGGGCACGGAAAAGGAAAATATCGTTTTTTATAATATGACTAAAATGAATATGAATATTTTGTATGGGAATATTCTCTTTTTTAAGAAATAAGAGCAAAATCCCACGAGGGATAAGTCTGCATATCATAGCATTCCAATATTCTAAAATGGTCAAAAAACACATAAAGATGCAGCCTCTTAGAGTTCTTTCAAGGCTGCATCTTTTCTTTTAAAAAAACATCATTATCCGAAAGGAGCAACAATCTATGGAAGGCTTAACAGGTCAGAAAATCATTCTACGACGGGCAATGGATTCCGATGCGGATTTTCTTGCATTCTGGTATCGACAGCCGGAAGTCATGAGAAAATGTGGCTTTCAGCATGCCTATTCCAAAGAAGAACTGATTCATTCTTTTAAAATCTTTGAGCAGGACCCAACAAGAGACTGGTTTGTGCTGGCAGAAAAGAGCGAAAACCGAATTTTAGGTGAGACCGGGCTGCTTCGCATCAATCCCGACTGGTATTGCTGCAACCTCTCTATCCCTAGCGACCGCCATAAAGGCTATGGCAAGGAAGTCGTTATAATGTTGCTGGATCGTGCTTTTTCCTATCATCGGCTGAATCGCGTTGCCCTAGCGACAACAGAACTGAATCAGGAAGCGATCTGCTTTTATCGAAAACTTGGCTTTCAACAGGAAGGAATCCTAGAAAAAGGATACTATGAAGAAGGACAATTTTATAACTTTCTTTTGTTTCGCATGTTAAAAAGCGAATTTCTTCTAAACAAAAATCTAAAGTAAATTTGATGCAGGATCATGAATCTTTTTATCCTATTTCATCCTTTCGGCAGCTTTTGATGGTTTCAAAAGCTCCGGTTGCCGCCCAGCCTAACGCCATTCCCATTACCGCAGCAGAAAGGGGATCTGAGCCTTCAAAGATAGAGGGAACCAATACCCCTAATAAGATGCCCACAACCCCTCCAATCAGTGGGATGAACCTTTTCAGCGCTGGCAGCGAAACCTTGATGATTTCTGCCAGCACGTAGGCAGCCGCAGCAATAATGATCCCATTTCCCATCAACAATCGATCGATCAGTTCTGTGATGTTTTCCATCTGTCATCCTCCTCTTTCAAGTTTATGAAAAAGGCAGTTTGATCATACCTTACCATAACAATAAAAAAGCCTGATCGATCAGGCTTTTCTATTTTGATTCTCATCAAACTTAACGGGGGAAAGAAATTAATCAAATTTATTATCTTTGATTGTCTAAATTATAAAATGAAAGTGTGTGAAAAAAATGATCGAATTGTGAAAAATTCGTGACAGAATCAGCTTTTGATCGTAATCCCAAGCACCTTTGCCAATGATAATGCCTGAAACTCATTCACAATGATTCCCTTAAGTTCATCACCGCACAAAGCAATGCCCTCTATATCAGAATTACTGAAATCCAATCCGTTTAATTGGGCATGCAAAAATTCACAGCGATTAAAGCTGCATTCCTGGATCACCGTATTCTTGAATCGGCACTCGTTGAAGCTGGCCTCATCATAACGGCAGAATTCAAGCATCATTTCTTTAAACGAAGTCCCGCTGAAATTCGCATACCGGGACTGGCAGCAGCTCATTCGAACATCCTGCAAAAGACTGCGTGAAAGATCTGTTCCCAATAGATTGCAGTGATCCAGAACGACTCTGCGAAACAGTGAAGAACTCAGATCCGCATTAGAAAAATCGCAGCTGATCAATTCACAATCAATCAAAGTGCAGCGCTCCAGATGGAAAGAAGAAAAATCGATCCGGCGAAACCGGCAGCCATTAAACTCAATCGAGGCTGCAGGCTCATCGGGAATCACAATCCCTTCCGCTTCCAGATCATAATAACGATGATCTTCATTTGGCTCAAAATGATGGATCATGGTCCGTTCATTTCGAAAAATCGGAGCTTTAACCATGGAATCTTCCTCTTTTCTTGTTTTGTTCATTATAAAACAAAAGAGCGAGGTTGTCGCTCTTAAAGTTGAATTTCTGCCTGGGCTTTTCCTGCTTTTTCCTGGAATGCCACCACTTTCAGTTGAGTTCCAGCTTCAGCCTGAATGATCCAGCTCACTTTCTTTGTAATCTCCTTGGAGGTTTCAGTGGAAATTCCTCCAGAATAACGAATTCCGGTCTTGATCTGTCCATAACCGGCCAAATCATTGATTTCCATCATGGCTTCCCCACCGATTGCAGTGAACGTTCCTTCCAAGCTGACCTTGACCGGTTTGCTGATTCCAAGATGCTGCGCTTCACTACTGATATTAGTCGGAAGATAGCCATTGTTGGAAACCAAAGCATCGATCTGATAGAGATTCTTTCCAATTTCCTTTACGCTCACCTGATCGATGCTCAGTTTCGGCAGTGCCTGAGCATACCGAAGACAGAAGCGGGTCGCCTTTTCTGTTTCCTGCAAAAGGAAAGCTCTTGGTGGATTCTGATGCGTGAATTTATAGTTGACGCCCCCAATTTCCACGGTTCCAAGCTGTGGATGCTCCACCGTTTTCCAATCGCTGATTTCTTCCGGACAATGCTCGGCACACCAGTTCAATTCGGCCAAGAAGGTATCCAATTCCGCTTCATAGCCTTCCTTGGTTCGCTCTGACCAGTTGATCGGACGCCCGGCTCGGGCCGAAAGATCCCACAGTTCAATCGTATACGCCAAGATTCCCTGATTTTGATAACACCAATCATCAAAGGCACCGGAAGAATAATTTTCCTGATCGACCATAAAATGATCAAAGATGTTGATCGTTTCATAGCCCATCTCAACCTTGCCCATTTTGCCAATTTCCTTATAAAACTCCATATCTTCCTGATTAGCCGATTTTTCTGGACGCGTTCCCGGCGGATATAGGATCACCCCTCCGCTGGTATGATGCGTGGCCACGGCCCCAATATTCGGATGGGCCAAAACAAAATCGACGACCGCTTTGTTTTCTGGATTGCTCAGCGGATAAGCACCCGCTCCCGGCTGACGCACTTCACTAAACCAGCCAAATGGATAATTTCGGTTGAAATCCAGTCCCCACAGCGGCTTGCGCACCGGAATATGAACTCCGTCATAATTCTCAATGACCCCTTCGATATAAACATTATAAAATTCACCTTCCGTATCATCCGGAAGCCGTTTTTCCATCACCAACGGATGGCGGCTGCCTTTTTTCCAGGCGCCATGCGGATCCTTGACCCGCATCATCCGGATCACTCCGTCGTCATCCAGATCAAACTGTGCTAGTCCGCCGTCTTTCAGATGATAAGGACGATTGACCGAACGTAAGGTATAAGCCGTTGTCAAATAGGTTTCGGCTCCATCCGGGCTGATACGCGGAACAATATACACGGTCATGGTATCCAGCATCTGGGTGATCTTTGGGTCTTCACCATAATTGCTCAGCAAAACATCCATCGTATGCATCGCTGCCATCGATCCGGTCACTTCCCCGGCATGGGTGTTGCCGTCAATGTAAAACCCCGGTTTGCTTAACGCCGGACCGGTCTTTTGATTAGTCAAAATCGCAGCCCAGACATTTCGATTTTCAGCGGTAACGCAAATGCTTTCCAGCTTCATCAGCTGTGGGTAGGTTTTGGCGAAATACTGACAGTGTTCGGTTAATTCTTCGTATGCAAAATAATGGTCGTACTGAAACGTCGTTTTCATGTTCTCCTCCATTCTTTGCGTCGATTCTCAGCATTCTAGAACGCTCTTGAGCATCCTGCATGCAGGGATCGGCTGGTTTTCCAATTAGAAAAATCGTATTCCAATCAGAGCACTTTGCTCAAAAATTCAATCGTTCGTGGATTTTTCGGATGATCAAAGACTTCTTCTGGTGTTCCTTTCTCCTGAATGATTCCTTCATCCATGAAGAAAACCCGATCGCTGATCTGTTTCGCAAAGCCCATTTCATGCGTCACGATCACACAGGTCATGCCCTTTTCTGCCAAATCGCGGATAACATCCAACACTTCCTTGACCATTTCCGGATCCAACGCTGAGGTCGGTTCATCAAACAGCATCACATCCGGTTCCATGGCCAATGCCCGAATAATCGCCAGACGCTGTTTCTGACCACCAGAAAGCTTACGTGGATATTCATATTTTTTATCTGACAAGCCCACCATCGCCAGCAGCTTGTCCGCTTGCTTCTCAGCTTCTTCCGGTGAAACCTTCTTTTCCAAAATCGGTGTGATCGTAATATTTTTCAGCACGTTCAGATGCGGAAAAACATTGAAATGCTGGAAAACCATGCCGATTTTCTGACGATGCTTATCGATGTTCACTTTCTTGTTGGTAATATCCACTCCTTCAAAAATAACCTCTCCGGCGGTAGGCACCTCCAACAGATTCAAGCAGCGCAAAAACGTACTTTTCCCGCTCCCCGATGGACCAATGATCGAAACGACCTCACCTTTATGAATCTCTTCATCGATCCCTTTTAACACCTCCAGGCTGCCGAAATTCTTTTTCAGCCCTTTGACCTGGATCAAACTCTCCTGCATCTTAGTCACTGACACTCAACCTCTTTTCTAACAAGCTGACGCCTTTGGATAAAATCGTTGTCATCACAAAATAGATAAACGCAATGACAAACAGTGGCTGCCAGGTTAAGAAATACGTACTTTGCAACACGATCCGGGTTCTCATCAGCTCATTCAGATAGAATGTAGAAGCCAGCGAGGTTTCTTTGATCATCATGATGAACTCATTTCCCAAAGCCGGAAGAATATTTTTGATCGCCTGCGGAAGCACGATCCGGATCATCGTATTGCGTTTGCTCATACCAAGGCTGCGAGCCGCTTCGGTCTGTCCTTTATCGACCGCCTGGATTCCAGAACGAATGATCTCTGAAACATAAGCACTGCTGTTGATGATCAAACAAAGCGTAACATAGAAATATTCCGGAAGATCCAACGCCTTGATCGCCGGACTCATCTGTGGAACAAACAGATAGAAGATAAACAGCTGAACCAGCATTGGCGTTCCACGAATAACGCTGATATACGCCGTGGCAATCCAGGAAAGCGGTTTAAATTTAGACATCTTCATCAGCGCAATGAAGATTCCCAGCAAGCACCCGAAAAAAACGGTAATGAAGGCGAGCTGGAGCGTTCCCAGCGCACCTTCTAAAAACAGCGCCCGGAATCTCCAGCCAACTTCAAATATTTCTTGAAAAAAGTTCATGGTTGATTAATCCTCAAATTCCAATCCCAAGGTTGCTGCCAATTCCTTGGCCTCTTCATACCAAACTTCATACTTGCCGCTTTCATTGACTTCCGTCAGAATTTCATTGACTTTTTCAATAAATTCGGTTTCGCCTTTTTTAACAGCGACCACGTTACCATCATGCAGGTCCGCCTCACTGGTATCGAATTCCACTGTCGATTTTGCAATTTCCGGATTGGCATTGGCGTATGCTTCCATCTGCGCACAGCTGCAGGCAAAGGCTTCCACATTGTCATTTTTCAGCATTTCCACTGCCAGTCCCAGATCTGCGACCAATGTCAGTTTTGGATTTTCGATCTGTTCATTAACATAGCCTTCCTGTAAGGAACCCGGCTGTGCAACGATCGACTTTCCGCTAAAATCTGCCAATGTTTTATATTCATTCAGCTTATCTGTTTTAACCATCAGACCCTGACAGCTGGATTCTCCATCCTGATTGTAGCCAATGGATAATTCAAAAGATTCTTCCCGGTCAGGCTTCCATCCAAAACCAGAAATCGCAATATCCGCATCTCCCAGTTGAACAGAAGAAAGAACCATCGCAAATTCCATCGTTTTCAATTCAAACTCTACTCCCAGCTGCTCGGCAATGTATTTTCCCAATTCAATGTCTGCACCGACGTACTGATCATCCCCTGTTGCATTGGGATTGATGAATTCGGCCGGGGCGTAGTCCGGAGAAGTTGCCATGATCAGCACACCTCTTTGAAGGATCTCCTCCAGCCGGTTTGCCGGAGCTGCCGTTGGCTCGCCCCCTTCATTAGCTGTATCTGAGCCACAGCCACTTAGCATAGCCACGCTCAACACCATGGCTAATGTCGCAATCATCATCTTTTTTAAGCTTTTCATTTTCTTTTCCTCGTTCTTTCTCTTTTCTTTCTATTTATTCAATTCCATTGAAGTTTTCTTCCTCGTCGATCTTCTGTCAATGTCATTCCCCCTTATGCCGCAACATAAAAATAACCGTCGTCTCTATCATCTAGAGACGACGGTTCTCATCGCGGTACCACCCTAGTTGCCGGCTTTCACCGACCCCTCATCCATAACGTTGGATCCACGTCCATTTCTACTTCTTTCAAAATGGCTTCTCCCAGGTGCGCTTCCCTTTCATGAGTGCCGCAGGGCTTCCACTCTGTCCCTGCTCGCTGATGGTTCAATCCAGCTACTCTCCTGTTCCTTGAATTTTATGAGTTTAATATAGTCCAGTTTCTATCTTTTGTCAACCGTTTTTTTCATCTCTATTTCTGAAAAAATTTTCAGTTAA
>CALVGQ010000041.1 GCA_944327135.1 uncultured Erysipelotrichaceae bacterium
CATGATCAGTTCCTGCTGCTTCCTGTTGATTATTTTTCCCCTTCTGATATTTTTTAGATTCAGGAGGATTTCAATATGAGAAAGGTATCTTTAAAAATGAACGAACTACTTAAGTACAAAGTCATCAAACGTGTCCATGATGGTGACATTTCAAAAACCAGGGCTTCTGTCGAACTGGGCGTTTCCAAACGCACCGTCAACCGCCTCCTGATCAAGTATAGAGAAAAAGGAAAAGCCGGTTTCGTCCATGGGAACACAAACCGGCAACCGTCTAATTCCCTTCCACAAGAATTAGTCAATCAAATTGTACATCTTTATCAGACAGATTACCAGCATTTCAATTTTTCTCACTTCACAGAGATGCTCCGGGATCATCACGATATCCTTATATCCAGGTCCTCTGTGACCCGCTGCCTCAACCATGTCGGCATCTATTCCCCTAAGGAAAGGCTCGCGACAAGGAAAAACCGAAAGAAAGCCGAATTGCGAAAGGCCATGCCTTCTGCCTCGCAGCAGGAAATAGAGACCTCGGTCAACCACATCCTGCATATTGAAGATGCGCATCCAAGAAAGGCACGTGCCAAATATTTCGGAGAAGAGATTCAGATGGACGCTTCAATCCATCTCTGGTTTGGCCACAAGAAGACCGCGTTGCATCTGGCTATCGATAGCTGTACCGGCATCATCGTGGGAGGCTATTTTACACAGCAGGAAACACTGAACGGCTATTACCATGTATTTGAACAGATACTAAAGAACTATGGCATACCGTTTAAGTTCCTGACCGACAACCGCACTGTTTTCAATTATATGAGCCTGAACAAAAAGACCGATGACAAAGATGTCCTGACACAGTTCGGCTATGCCTGCAAGCAGCTGGGCGTGACCATCGAGACTTCCAGCGTATCTCAGTACAAAGGGCAGATAGAGCGCGCTAACGGCACCTTCCAGGACCGTCTGGTTAACGAGCTTCGCCTGCACCATATCTGTACGATGAAAGAAGCCAACGAATACCTGATCCATAGATTCATCCCAAACTTCAACAGGCGCTTTGCCCTTGCCAAAGAATCGTTTGGATCCATCATGGAAAAAAGCCCGTCAGATGAAAAGATCAATGTAACGCTGGCCGTCTTGTCAGAAAGAAAATTCGATAACGGAAACAGCATCAAATACCATTCTAAGCTGTATCAGCCCTATGATAAACACGGAAAGCTCATATGCGTTAAACCACATACGAGCTGTCTGGTCATCCGGGCTTTGGATGGAAGTTTATTTGTCACTATAGATAACAGTATCTTCTGTCTCGAGGAATTTGTCCCTCATAAGCAACATTCCGAAGAATTCGATATACCTTTCGAATCCAAAAAAGAACGAAAGGTATATATACCTCCAATGAGCCATCCATGGAGAAGATCTGCATTTTCCACTCATCTAAGGAAAGCCCATGAAACACATCAGTATGCATGAATGTTCAGGGAAAATGTCCGGCTAATGTTTTATTTTTTTTGGGACATTATCGCTGGTTATTGACACTCTTTTTTTATTTTTTAATGAAAAATGTACAGGGTTTTCAAAAATGGATTTTAACGGTATAAAGAGATTCGAATTGATTATTACCAGCGTGATTTTGATGATTCTATTCGAACTGCAAAATAAGCCGTTTGCGCTATAGAAGTTGAAACGCTGATGGGGAAATGGTAGATTAATAAATGAAGAAAGAGATAAAAATTAGCTTTTATGGAGGCATAAAAACAGAGATGGATAAAAAATGCCAGGGTTTGCTCAGGTCTCTGCTTTTTAACCGAGGATCGTTTTTGATTAAAATGGATCATTGTTGCAAGATTAGTGGCTGATTTTGCTATGGAGGCTAGTGAATCATGAAAAAAATTATGAACTATGTTCAACTTTTTAATTTTAAAAAAGAGATTTTTGATAAAAATTTAAAGCGTTATGTCTTCATTGCTCGATGCTTAGTTTTATTTATTTTCAATTTATTTTTTTAACAGCTTTAATTTATGGTGACAGTTTTGTTTTTTTGATTGTCATACGTTTTATGGATTTGTGATGTTAATGATTATCAACTTCCTTGTTTACATGGTATTATTTGTTATTTCTTATTTTATTTATCTTATAATTTTTGGCTCGTGATTAAAGAAGAGATCCAATAAAAGAAAAGCGTCGCTGAAAGGCGGTTTGCATCATGGTGGGGAGAAATAAGCAAAGGCAATGATTTTATAAAGAAAGGGTCATCAGAGGATTGATAGTGGAGAGGCTGGATTATGAAAAAAGTTTTGGTTTATTTTTGATTTGGATCACAGTGCTGGTTTTGACAGGATGTTCATCCACGGTGCCACAGAAGGAATATGATGCGGTTTGTGCTGAACGAGAGGATTTGAAAGCGAAACTGGAAGAAATGCAGAGAGTGATTGAAATGAATGCTTCTGAGGGAGTGAGCGTCTCGATCAAAGGGAGCTTTGTGGGGACAGTTCGTTATCTTATTCCGGATTATTGCATGGATGATACAACCCTTTCAATAGCGGTGGTGACACCATTTCAGTCTTGCCCTTTTACGATTTATGTTGGGGAGCTGGCAAAACAGCTTGTAGAAGATCAAACTTATGTGTTTGAAATACAGGAGAAGGAAGCAGAGATAAAAAGGTCTGAATACCAGGCAACAGAGGAAGATTGGGGAATCAATTCTTCTCATCATCTTGAATTTGAGCTTGATGAGGGAGGATCAACAGAATAGAGCCAATTTATAATGGTAGTTTATTGAAGAATTTTCAGAAAATCATTGATGCCTTCATAGATTCCATAAGCCAGATCTTCTTGATATTGCGGATCCTGTAATTTTTTCAAATCAGAAGCATTGGATAAAAAACCGGTTTCAATGAGGACGCCTAAGGTGGTGGTTTGATTCAGCAAATAAAAGTCGCCTTTTTTAGGCTGAAAACGACTGTCGGTCAAGGGGCGTAATCGATTTAAAATAGCGGTGGCCAAATTTTTGGAATTTTCGTCGTTGATCCGATAGTAGGCTTCGGCGCCATGGCAGCTTTGATCAAAGCTGATGTTGCCGTGGATACTGATAAAAAGCGTAATATTATCCTGATTTAATACTTCAGCCCGTTCTTTTAGGTCTGCTTTTTTGATATTGTCTGCTGCTTCAGGAGCCAGATCATAGTCTGCATCTCGGGTCATGATTACCATAGCGCCAGCGGCGGTAAGCACTTCCTTGAGCTTTAGGCTGATTTGCAGATTGAGAAGATCCTCATCGACATTGCTTTTTCGAGCACCTGGATCATATCCGCCATGGCCGGGATCGATTGCAATTACCGTTCCTTTTAATGGCTGCGAACCGATCAGAGCAATGGCTTTGCTGATGGGTTCAAGAGCCAGAAAAAGCATCGATATCGCTAAAATGACTAAGCCTATACAACCTATCTTTTTCATTTGATCACCGCTTTATTTTATGTTTGGCTGAAACAATTTAGTCAATTGATTTTCCAATAAGAATATGCTAGAGTAGGAACAGCTTCTTATGGAGTGGAAAGTAGGAAAAGACATGTGGGAAATGCCAATATTATGGACTGATTTCTTTCATCTGTTTTATTATTTTATGATTTATAGTTTTCTTGGATGGTGCATGGAAACTTGTCTTGTTTCTTTTAGAAACAGGGAATTTGTAAACCGAGGATTTATGAATGGTCCTTTCTGTCCAATTTATGGAACGGGAGCTAGTGCAATCTATTTGTTTTTAACTCCAATTCAAGAATATCCATGGCTTGTTTTCCTTGGAGGATTGATTCTGGCAACCGTGATTGAATATTTTTCTTCTTGGATCATGGAGCGTCTTTTCCATGCCCGCTGGTGGGATTATAGTGAGAGAAAATACAATTTTCAAGGAAGGGTATGCTTGCTTGTCTCTTTTTATTGGGGAATCCTTTCTTTGGTTATGGTGTATGTTTTTCAGCCGATCATTTTGGTGCTGGTCGATCGCATTCCCCGGTTTAGCGGAAAGATTCTGGGCACCGCGATGATGATTTATTTTGTGGTGGATTTATCGATTACGGTGAAACATGTTCTGAAGCTGAACGAAAAGCTGGCAGTTCTAACGAGGATTCGTTCCGATTTTATGAATCGTGTGGAAGCTTCGATGCTTTATAGTACGGCGGAGGAAGCACGGACACGATTGGAAGTGCTGTCTTCTTCAGAGATTTTGGAAGAAGTCAGTGAGCGAATCGCAAATCGAGTGGGAGCAGGACGGGATAATTTGCTTCAGTTTAAAGAGAAAATGGAACGGCTGATGCAGGAGCTTAAAGTGCTTACAGAAGAAAAAAGAAGCAATCTGGGAATAAAAAATGCCGTAGAAAAACGTTTGCTGCGGGCTTTTCCTCATTTTAAGCCATCCGGCAATCTGAATGCTTTAGAGGAACTTAAAAGAAATTGGTTTGAAAGAAAATAGGCTCGCTAATGCGAGTCTTTTTAAAGAATCTGAAAAACTCTTTGGAAAGCTCTTGGCTTTCAAAGGAAATTATGGCATCATAAAGAAAGATAAAAGTACTGCAAGGTGCTTTTTGTTTATTGGGGGATCAAATGAAAGGATTAAAAAAGTTTATTGGAACGCGGGAATTTTATCATACAGCGATGGTTGTTGCTATCCCGCTGATGCTTCAGCAATTGATTACCAGTTCTGTGAATTTGGTGGACAATCTGATGGTGGGACAATTGGGCGATATGGCATTAGCTGGCGTGGCTTCGGTCAATAAATTTTATTTGATTGCGACGTATGGAACCAATGGGCTTCTGGCGGCAGCAGCGATTTTTATTGCCCAGTTTTATGGCGCGGGCAATCAAGAAAAAATCAAAGAATCATTTCGTTTTTCAGTGGTGTTTGCTTCGCTGATTATGATTTTATTTTTTGCGCTGGGTTCCTTTTTCCCTTCTGTTATTGTTGGTTATTTTACTTCAGAAGAACAGATTCTTTATCAGGGAATAGCATATTTACGGATTGCAGCCTGGACTTTTTTGCCGATGGCCATGACCTTAAGCATCTCCAGCGCGCTTCGTGCAGTTGGCGAAACGAAAATTCCGCTCTATGTGAGCATTGTTGCAGTCATCACGAATACAGTTTTGAATTATGGACTGATTTTTGGCCATTTTGGTTTTCCGCGGATGGAAGTACAGGGGGCGGCTTTAGCTACGTTGATTGCCCGCTGTGCAGAGGCTGGGATATTGCTGCTCATTTTGCATAAAGTAGAATTTCCTTTTAAGACTGGACTTCGTCAATTATTTCATGTCCCTTTTGATCTTGCAAAGAAAATTCTGATTAAGGCAGCGCCTTTGACTGCCAATGAAGTCATGTGGTCTTTGGGAATGGCAACGTTGTTTAAATTATATGGTACCCGTGGGCCGGAAGTGATTGCGGGGTACTCGATTGCGAATACGGTTTCTGACATTTTCTTTGTGCTTTTCAGCGGAATGGCGGCGGCCTCTACGGTATTGATTTCCCATCATCTGGGAGCCAACGAATTGGAAGAGGCTCGCAGAAATGGATACCGTTTGTTGGGATTAAGCGTGATTCTTTCGGCTGTTTTTGCAGTATTGATGTTTGGTTCTTCGTTTGTGGCCCCGCATTGGTATCAGGTATCGATGCAGTCCAAGGAAACAGCACAGACGATCCTTCAAATCATGGCGTTGATGTTCTGGATCTATATGATCAATACGCAGTGCTATTTTACTTTACGGGCTGGAGGCGATACAAAAAGCACGTTCTTTATGGATTCGGTTTATATGTGGTGTGTTAACATTCCGTTAGTTTCGTTTATTGCTTACCAGACTGATTTCAATATTTTTCAATTGTATATTGTGGGACAATTAACCGATCTGATAAAGATGATTATTGCTTATCGAATGGTAAAGAAGGAAAGATGGGTAGTGAATTTAACACATCTGGATCATTAAAACGTTCTTATCGCTGGATGATTGCGGTAAACTGAAATAGAAGCCCCTGGAGTCTTTTGGCTGATGCCAGGGGCTTTGGCTTTGGATGGGTCTCTTCTTTGTTTATGAATCTTAGGATGGAATAAGAAAAGTTAAAAAAAATTTTAAAATCTATTGCCAGATTATAAAGGTTATGCTAATATAATAGAGCACTTGCCTAAATAGCTCAGTCGGTAGAGCAATCGGCTGTTAACCGATCGGTCACAGGTTCGAGTCCTGTTTTAGGCGCCATTTTTTTTGGCTCGTTGGTGAAGTGGCTTAACACAGCGCCCTTTCACGGCGTCATTCACGGGTTCAAATCCCGTACGAGTCACCAAAGAAAAGAGAAGCGATATCCATCCAGATATCGTTTTTTTTTGTTTAAAACTGAAGGATGGAAAATTTAAAATTCAAAAATCATGAAAAATATAGAATAAACAGTGGGTGAAGATTAGGTAAGATCAATGTCTGCAATGAGAATCACGCAGAGAGTTGTTGATCCTGCCGTATAGCAAACTTGGAAAGCATAGAAAAAGTACCGATTAGTGGAACAATTTATCTAGTAATTCAAGGGATGATCTCAGTTTAAAGAAATTATCAATGATTGAATGACTTGCTGCTATTTACATTAGACGAATATATAATATAATAAAATTAAATATTAGATAAATATCTAATTCGGAGGAAGAACGATGGCGGATTATCAAAGGATAAAAAATCACGATTATTATTTGCTTCAAGCTGCTAATGTTGTTAATCGACTGGGTGATTCAGTGGATGCAATTGCTTTATCCTGGCTGATTTATTCTTTATCTCAAAGCCCGTCTATTACAACGATTCATTTTGCTGTTAATACTTTGCCTAATGTACTGCTTCAGCCCTTGATGGGAGCGTGGATCACGGATAAGCGAAAAAAACTGTCATGGTTTTCGCTGATCTTGCAAGAGCGGGGATTGTCTGTTTTTTAGGTATAATGGTTTTACAGAGAAAAGCAACACCACTGCTTCTTATGGGCTGTACGTTGATGATGTCTTGCTTTGAAACGCTGCGTTTACCGGCGGCAAATTCCATTGTACCGTTATTGATTAGTCAGGAAGAATATGCGACAGGGATTTCTTTTTCGGCTTCCTTGTCCAAGATCACTGAATTAGTGGGGACAGGAATTGCTGGGGTTATCATTGCATTGTTGGGTATGCCTGCGGCGATATTTTTAGATGCTTTATCTTTTATGGTTAGCGCTATTTTGATTTATATGATGAGGGTAAAAGAAGGAATCAGAATTAACGATATAAAATCAAGCTTTAGGAATCATTTTGTATTTGGAATCAATTATGCCTTAAAACATCAAGACTTATTGCTTCTTGCAGTCATGGCTTCTTTGGCGAATATGGTTCTGGTTCCCTTTAATGCTTTGCAGTCAGCGTTTGTAAGCAATTATTATCATGGTAATGTCTCATTTTTGTCAATCATGGAAATGGCTGTTTCCTCCGATAGTATCATTGGCGGATTGCTTTACCCTAAAATTCGTACTTTGATCAAGCCCAGACATTCTTTATTAATGCTATTTCCTACAACGGCTTTTTACTATGTCGCGTTGTTAGCAAGTGGCAGGATTGATCATTTGTATTGGCTGCTGATTAGTATTGCACTCATTAGTTTGATTACAGGAATCGTCGTGGGGATAGCGAGCTGCAACGTTTCTGTCTTATTGATGCTGAAGACCAAGCAAGAATACTTATCTAGGATAAGTGGTTTGTTCAATGCAGTAAGTCAAATGTTCAATCCGATTTTGTCTTTATTAATTGGTGTGGCGGGCAGATATTTAGACGTATCAACAATATTTTTATTTAGTGCTATAATTATTATGCTGATAGCAATTATTGCGTATAATGATAAAAAAATGGAGAGTTTGAATGATTGAGATAACCTGTTATAGAAAGCCTTTATATGTTTTGGAAGGATTGAATTTGCTGAGCATGCTTGCGAATGGCCAGAGGATCGATCATCATCGAAGTGATGTTTTTAATCGTACTGTTGCGGATGCAATTGCTGCAGAACTTAATGAAGTAAAGCAAAAAATAAAAATTGAACCGTTAGATTTGTTTAAGTATTTTGATCATACTCAGGCATCGTTAGCTACTTGCTTATTCCATAGTTTTGCGGATGGCTTTACGATGGAGGAAACTGATTTTCTTGAAGTGCTGTGCACAAGGATCCAAAATTTTAAAACAAGGAAGGTTGAATCTATAACGATTCATCAACACTTGGATATTGATGATTCTTCAGAAAGAAATGATCCTGTTACCGAATTGCTGAACCTAAAGATCGATGATCAGGATAAGATCAGGTTATTAAAAGCAATCCATGATCCGCGATCCTATGCAGAACAGATCCTTTGTCAAATCAGATCGATCATACCGTATATCGAAGCAATCTTTGCGAAATATCAAGCCAATTTGGATCTGACTTATTTTAACCATGAGCATACATCTCAATTGTTACAAGAAATCAATTGTAATCTGGAAGGTGAGGTTGTTATCATTCCATCCGTAGTTTATTTTAACAGTCTGATGCTTGATCTTGATGAAAAAGGGGCATCAAGGTCAAGGATATCCTGCGGGATAGCTATGGATGTCAATCGATTAAATAAGGTGCACTTCTTTAAAGAAGATATGGAAGCTAGATTAGAAAATTTTATCAAGGTGATCAACGATAAGTCAAAGCTGAAGATCATAGCGCTGCTTAAGGAACGGGAAATGTATGGTGTTCAATTAGCGCAGGAGCTTCATTTAAAAACGCCGACGATTTCCTATCATATCGATGCATTGATGAATGCGGGGATCGTAAGTGCACGCAGAGTAAACAATAGGATTCATTATAGATATAATAAAGAGAATTGTTTGCAAATCGTGGAGTACCTTAAAAATAAACTTTCATGATTCATATGGATACAGTCAAAATTACTGGCTGTATTTTTTTATGAAACAGGGCAGCGGGGATAAAATAAAAAAGAGAGGAAAATGATTTAAACAGAATTTTACTCTTATTTAACAGAATTTTAACAAAGCTTCTTTAAAATATATCTGAATTCTAACAAAAGAGGAAAAAAGAGGAAATCAAATGACAATATTCAATCTTTTAGCCCTGATGGGTGGCCTTGCTCTATTTCTTTACGGAATGAAGATGATGAGCGAGGGACTTGAAAAAATCGCTGGAAACAATCTTCAAAAAATTCTTGAGAAGCTGACAACGAATCGGCTTTTAGGTGTTGTGGTCGGAATGGTGATTACTGCAGTCATTCAAAGCTCCAGTGCGACTACCGTAATGGTGGTAGGGTTTGTTAATGCCGGCTTGATGAATCTATCTCAGGCTATTGGGGTGATTATGGGAGCGAATATCGGAACAACCATTACCGGTCAGCTCATTGCCTTGGATATTTCAGCGATTGCTCCGATCTTTGCGTTAGGTGGAGTAGTGCTGGTTACTTTTTCCAAGCATCCGAAAGTCATCTCATTAGGAGAAATCATTGCTGGTTTAGGAATTTTATTCATTGGGATGGATATGATGGGAGAGTCCATGGTTCCGCTCCGTGATTCTCAGCCGTTTATTTCTTTGATGACAGGATTCAGAAATCCTCTTTTGGGCATTGCTGCGGGGGCTTTGTTTACCGGAATCATTCAAAGTTCTTCGGCAAGTATAGGAATTTTACAGACGCTGGCCATGAACGGTTTGATTCCTCTTTCCGGTTCGGCCTTTGTCTTGTTTGGACAGAACATTGGAACCTGTATTACGGCGGTTCTTTCCTCGTTGGGAAGCAGTCGAAACGCGAAACGAGTCGCAATCATGCATTTGCTTTTTAATGTCATTGGTACCCTGATCTTTACGACAGTTTGTCTTGTTTCTCCACTGATTTCATTGATTGAGCAATTGACTCCAGAGAATCCAGCAGCTCAGATCGCCAATCTTCATACCTTATTTAACATTGTGACTACATTGCTGCTTCTGCCATTTGCTAATTTGCTGGTTAAGCTTTCGACGATTTTGTTAAAAGATCGCGGGGAAGAAAAAGACCCGGTCAACATTCATATTCCAACGATGAGGATCGGAAGCATCTCTGTTGCTTTGCATGATTTGCATCATCAGATTGATCGGATGTATTCTCTTTGCAATCAAAATGTGAACGAGGCCATGAGCGCGCTGATTGAGGAACGGATGCCGGCTGATTTCATCCGCACGAATGAAGAAAAGATCGATCGAATCCACAAAGAAATCATCAAGGCTGTTCCAGCCATTTCTGCATTGCCAATGACGCTTGAGGATTCACGAACTCTGAGTGTTCTGTTCGCATTAAATAGTGATATCGAACGAATTGGAGATCATGCGGTGAATTTAACCGAGGAAGCCGAAGAAGCACGAGCTTCTTCCGTTCAGTTTTCTTCCGCTTCTCTTATGGAACTGAAGAAGATTCAAAAAGTCTTAACAGAAAGTTTGACTCAGTTTAAAACGATTCAGGACTTTCGAGATGCTGGAGTATATGGCATTCTTGCCAGCAATGAAGTGTTGTTGGATGATCTCTGTGATGATTTCAGGGAGAATCAAATGGAAAGAATTAAAAATCACAGCTGTCAGGCCGAAGCAAGTGTTCTTTATAGTGAAATTCTGATTGATGTTGAGCGGATTGGAGACCATATCTTCAATATTGCCGAATCCTTGTATCATGGTGAGCTGATTGAAGCAGAATAATACAAAAGGGAAAATTTACAATGACGGGATAACAGGAAGGTTATCCCGTTTGAATCAATACAAAGTGATGGGGGAGAGAATCGGTGCTGATTTTTGAAAAAGCAAAAAAAATCTTGCTTTTGGACCGGTTGTGCTTTATAATCATATTGCACTGTTAAGAGATGATCCCTTAGCTCAGTTGGTAGAGCAACTGACTCTTAATCAGTGGGTCTAGGGTTCGAATCCCTAAGGGATCACCATGTGTATACAAAGATTTGGATGCGCACGCCTAAAAAAGCTTAAAATAAGGCTTAAATAAAGGGTTTAAAGCACATCCAATTTTTTATTTTTAACATTACAAAAAAGAGTGTAAAAAAGGATGCGCAGGATAAAGTCATGTTATTTTCACAAGCTGTGAAGGTGATGTGACTTTTTTTGTTGAAAGAAGGAAAGAAAAATACGAAATTCTGACTGAAATGTAATATGTTTTCATTTTAAGCAAACACGATTGCTTAATCTATCATTTCATTACCAGCATTTTATTTTGGATCTCAATAATTTTGTTGAAATGAACCAACTGTTTCTGATCGATGTGATGAGAAACGTAAATCACGGTATACGTTTTATTTTGAAGAAACAGATTCTCGATCATTCGGTTGTTTTCTTTATCCAACGCGGAAGTGCCTTCGTCGATCAAGAAAAAGGTTTTCTTTTGAAACAAAGCGCGAGCGATGAGAAAACGCTGAATCTGCCCCCCGGAGAAGTTATTGTTCAGCTCCTGGATTGGCGTATGCAATCCTTTCTCCAGTGCACCGACCACTGAATCCAAATTGACAGTTTTCAGCAGCGCCATGACTTCTTCCTCATTCCCCTCTTCTTGGAACGTGATGTTATACAGCAGACTTTCGTTGAACAGATAATCCTGTTGTTTTATATAGGAAACCTGATCGTACAGGCTTTTCAGATCGATCTGCGCTAGCTCAAAGCCATTAACCTCAATCGCACCAAAATAATTTTGATTCAATCCAAGCAGCGTTCGCAGCAACGTCGATTTGCCGCTGCCACTTTCTCCTCGAATAAAGATTTTGTCGCCCTGTTCGATCGTGAGATTGATCCGATCAAGAATGCAGCGCTGACCGTAATAAACGGAAAGATCGCGACATTGAATCGTTCGGATTTCTCTAATCTGCTGTTTGGGTTCTTCCTTTGATTCCCATTGATATTTTCTAAACAGTGGAATCACAGAGCGATAGTCTGTCAATGCGTAATAAAATTTGTTCGTCGAATTGAACACTGTTCCGGCCAGATTGCCGACGGCCAAAATAGCGCCCGGGCCAACCGCCATAGCATGCGCCAAAAAAGCGGTAAAGCACATAATGCCGATATTGATCACTTGAAAAATGAGCTCAATTTCCATGGTGATAACGATTTTTTTCTTTTTTTGGCTGATCTTGGAATGTTCCAGCTGCCGAGAACCTTCCTCGTTTTTCTTTAAAAACAACGTGGTTTTGTTGAAAACGAGAAACGTTTCAAGAAAGCGTAGACGATTATTCACAGCCTTGGAATACTGTTCATTGGCGTTAGAAAGCTGATCCATCAGTTTCTGGTTCGATTTTTCTTGAAACAACGGGATTAGTGCCACGACCATTGTTCCTAACAAGGTGATCAAACCAATCGACGGATGCAGCAAAAATAAAGAATAGAAACCAAACACCGCAACCAAAACATTTTCAATCATGACGAAAACTGATTCCGCATACTTGCTTTCCAAAAGTTGAACATCTTGGATCAGCCATGCGGAATATTCTCCAGAATTAGTGCGGGCAATCTGATCGATCGGCTCATGGATCACCTTGCGGCAAATGCGGTCGCGCAAACGATTGTTGAAATCTGCAAGATATCCCGCTTTGCGTACTTCCATCCAACCGCGGAACACTTCAACCGCCAGCCAGAGGGAAAGGATTATGAAAACAGTCTGAATCGCGATCTTCAGATCTTGAAACGAAAGAAGATCATAGATTAAGCTGAATTGGTATCCGGCATAGATCCGCAAACAGGCAAAAATAGCTATGGCAAAAATTGTCAATAAAAATTTTTTATTTATTTCTAAGTTGTTCATCTTTTAATGTTGCCCATTCGCAAAGAAAACTTGATGGAATTGCCATATCGCCATTTTCGAGTTCAAACATTCCTAAACACTGAATACAATATTGCCTATTTTTACATGCTGAGCATTTATTTGTTTCAATACCTTTTTTAACCTTTTCAATCCAATTTCCCCTGTTATTAAAAATTGAATCAACACTGTCAGTATAAATATTGCCAAATACAACTTCTCTGAATAATTCACAAGGATTTACATTTCCATTTGGAGATATCCTTAATCTACTGATACCAGAACCACAATAGTTTCCATATGTTCCGACTAATCCCATTTGATACAATTTTTTAAATTGATCATTTGTAATTCTTAATAAGGTAGGCGATTTATCTCCCTTTGCTGTTGGATAAATGATTGGTGATATTGAATGCTCAATTCCATTCTTACGTAGCAATTGATTTAATTCTAATGTGTCTTCAAATCCTTGCCTAGTTATAACCGTAGCGGCAATCGCCATGTTATTTCTATAAGAATTTAATAATTGTAATGCCCTCAACGATTTTTGAAATGCATTATTGTAGCGAACAAATTTATTATGATATTCTTCGCAACCATACAAAGAAATTCTTATTGTTGCTATTTGCATTTTTGCCAATGCTTCTGCAAGCGTCTTATCTATTAATGTTCCATTTGTTAAAACAGTAATAATGAAATTTTTTTTGCTTGCATACTCAATAATTTTTAGTGAATCAGGATTAGTAAACAATTCTCCTCCGGTAAAACAAAGTTCTACAACTTCTAATTTCTCTAAGTCATCTATTAAATTACATGCTGTTTCCAAATTTATATATTTAATATTCTTTTCAATATCGTCATCTAGGTAACAATGCGAACATCTTAGATTACAATTATAAGTAAGTTCAATAAATACTTTAAATATTTTGTTATTCTCATTATAGTAGTGGTATAAATCATTATATATATCTTTTTTTTCAAATTCTCTTATACTACTATTTATTTCATTATTAGAATTATAGTATGTTAAAGATAAAAATTGTTCAAGATCAGAAGCAACGTCATTTTCCGTGACCTCATATTTTTTTGAAAAAAAATCAATAAATTGTCTTTTATCAAATTTCTCTTCAGAAATTTTGACAATTTCATCATACAAAATCATCGCGCCATCAAAAAGACAGATAAAATCATCTCTTTTCAATTTATTTCCAATTACGTAGCAATCTGGTAGTTTAAAGCGCACATAATTTTTTAGCATAAAGTAGCATCCCTTTCTTAATAATTATAAGTTAGGATAGGGAATCCCCTATCCTAATCTCTGTCCCCGTTAGCAAGAAAAATAACAAACAGGCATTTTAGTTCTATTTAAAGAACCATTAACAGCAAATCTTGCTCTTTTATACATCTGTTTTCCTCCTTTCTTATTGAAAATTTATCCTATAAAACTAATATTTATAATAAATATAAATTTATCTATGGATATACATTCTTGTCATATGAGGCTCATTATCTCCTTGAACCATACACAAAAATTCCCATCCATATCTTTCGTAAAAACTTGTATGGTCTGTAATCAAATAGATAGGAGTAATTCCTTTGGACTTCATATCTTTCACAACAACATCAAGTAATTGTCCTGCAATTCCTTGACAACGATATTCCTTGTCCGTATATACCGCACATACATTTGGCGTAAGGTCCTTTCTGTCATGAAAATCATTTTCAATCACGCCAAGACCACCTACAATGCGTCAGGCTGCCCATGGGGTCGCCGCTGAGAAAGGGGGAGAAGAGCTGGTCCGCCGGCATGACGTAGCTGGCGGAGGCCTTCCACATGCTGGCCAGGCCGAAAAACAGCCCCACCAGGGCCGAGGATCT
>CALVGQ010000042.1 GCA_944327135.1 uncultured Erysipelotrichaceae bacterium
CGCTTTCATAGCTGACAAACTTGAATGGTCCGGTTCCAACCGGATTCATGTTGTACGGATTCTGGCTCCAGTCGGTTCCATCATTGTACAGATGCTCCGGCATGATCCACACGCCCAGCCAGCTCAGCACACCTAAAATTGAAGCATCTGGTGTTTTTAAATGGAAAGTTACCTCATAATCGCTATCAGCCGTGATCGATTCCACATTGGACAGGGATCCGGACTGATAGCCATCGGTCAAGATCTTTTCAAAAGTCCAAACCACGTCTTCCGAATTGAACGGTTCTCCATCATGCCAGCTCACATTGTCCCGCAGCTGGAAGGTCAGCTCTGTTCCATCCTCGCTAAATTCCCACGAGGTCGCCAGATCCGGCACGATCGAATTGTCTAAGGTGATCTTTACCAAACGGTTGAAAATGTTGTAGACCGCCGGCAGCGCCAGATCATCCGTTTTCAAATTAGGGTTGAAACTATTAGGATCTCCTATGCTGACCATGACATAGGTTCCGCCTGATTGCGGTTCACCGATTTCTGCATCACTAGTCGCTGTTGGGTCTGTATCCCCGCTGCCGCTGCACCCACACAGAACCAGTGCCAGGGATACCATAACAAGGCAAATTTTTATCAATTTTTTCATGTTTTTCCCCCTCTTGTTTTGTTATGATAGTTCTATTTTACCAAACAATGAAACAAAGTCAATATTTTCTGGAATAAGTTTCAAAAATGTGATAAAATACGTTATTATTTTCAGAAAATAAATTGAGAACTGCTTTTCCCAATAAAATTCATTTTCTGTATTGAGATCATCTTTTGAGGAATTCATCCATCCCATATCCATTAAAAAAGCAGCCTTTGTAAGCTGCTTTTTGTTGATCACGATCCATTTATGCTTTACTGCTGCAAATTGTAATCGATTTCCATGCTTCCCAATTCAATAATTTCCGGTTCTTCTTCTCCGTACTTATCGAAGCCATTTGGGTAACACAATACATTGAAGGTAATCTGCATGGATTCCGGCTCTTCAATTGAATAACGTGACAAATATTCCTTTTGGATCAAAAGCGCCCCTTCTGTTCCTTCAAAAGGAAAATTATTGGAATTCACCGCAAAAGGATCTATTTCCTGCCCATTCACAATCACACTCACTGGACTAAAGGCAAATAGATAGTCAGGATTGGTTTTTTCAATTTCCAGTCTGTATGCAAAAACCTCATATTCGCTTTCATACTCCGCTGCTCTTTCTCCTGTAGCAAATAAAGTAAAATACTCATTTTCCAACAGCACCTTCGGTTCATGGATTTGTTTGTTTTCAGAAGTTTGCTCCGATGTTTCACTCGTAGGCACTGCCGTGTTTGCTGCCGCCTGAAGATCATCCTTGTTTGCTTCTTGATTGGCACATCCTCCCAAAATCATGCAAAGCGTCATCACCACTAAGAGCTTGTTTGTTTTCATTTTTCCCTCCGTTTTTTCGTTTCTATTATATAAAAGAAGTTCATAAAAGACAAATAGATATTCGTAAATAAAGGGGGATCCGGATCATTGCTCGATCCAAACCTTAGCCATTTCATAGGAACCGTATTGATTGGCCATTTCCGTTTCAAATGGATGATTATGGATCGTCTTTTTGACCGGGTACGTATAGATCGCATCCTTCAGCACAACGATCGGCAATTCTTCTGCCATGATCCGCTGCACCTCATCATAATAGACCTTGCGCTCTTCCTCTTCAAAGACAGTAATGCCCGCATCCAATGCTGCATCCATCGCAGCATTGGAATATCGTGATAAATTCAGCGATCCGTCAGAGTGAATCCGATTCCGGATGGCTGAAATATCCGGTCCCTGTCCGCCGGCATTCAAGGCAATATCAAAATCATAATTTTCAATGACCTTCGTCACATAAGCCCCCTGATCAGAAATGCTCAGCTTGCAGTCGATCCCGATCTGACGCAGGCAGTCTTGAACAACCATCGCCGTATCCTTATAATCTCCTGAATCAAAAGTCGTCAGCTCACAGGAGAAATAATAACCGTTGGCATCCTGCGTATAGCCGGCTTCTTCCAACAATTTCTTCGCCGCCTCGACATCCTGCTCTGGGACCTTGGCCTCCTCATTCAGGGCCCAATCGAAAATAGGGGAAATGTAATATTCAGAAGGTTTTCCAAATCCTTTGGCTGCCTTATCCACGATGTCCTGACGATCCATCGCCAGATTGACTGCCTCGCGGACCCGGACATCGCTGAACGGATTGTCTTCCGACAAATTAAAGGAAAGATAGGTCCGGGCTGTCGAAACATAGGTATAGGTATGGTACTCCTCGCTATCGATCAGCTCCTGCAAATTCGCTGCCGGTGTATGCGACTGAATATCATCGATTTCCCCATTGAGATACGCTTGATACCCGGTTTGCGCATCCGGGATGATCGAAATGATCAGCGTTTCAATATATGGTGCTCCATCAAAATAATCTTCATTGCGGGTCATCGTGATCGAAGAACCGCTTTCATAGCTGACAAACTTGAATGGTCCGGTTCCAACCGGATTCATGTTGTACGGATTCTGGCTCCAGTCGGTTCCATCATTGTACAGATGCTCCGGCATGATCCACACGCCCAGCCAGCTCA
>CALVGQ010000043.1 GCA_944327135.1 uncultured Erysipelotrichaceae bacterium
TTATGATGTTAGGTAGTATTTCACCGTTTAGTTCGTGACCACATACCTATTAAACTCCTACTAAGACCGGAGTACATTTTGCAGTGATCATATTTTCGCCTACCCCAAAAGTATCGATCTTGGCATCCTGCAGGATCAGATCATCAATCAGAAATTCATCCAGGCTGTTTGAGACAACGATCTGGGCATCCGTCAGTCCTTCTGCATCCAGCATTTTCCGTGCTTTTTTAGAAAGATAGGCCAGATCCCCACTGTCAATCCGGATACCCTTCAGTCGATGTCCGTTTGGAATCAGGACTTCTTTGGCTACCCGAATCGCATTGGGAATGCCGGAATGCAGCGTATCATAGGTATCGACCAGCAAGACACAGTTATCAGGCGCGATTTTTGCATATTGATAAAAGGCGTCATATTCGCTGTCATGCAACTGGATATAGCTGTGGGCTACCGTGCCGCTGACTGGAACACCGTACTGTTGTCCGCTCAGCGTACAGGCTGTGCCCTTTGCCCCGGCAATATAGCAGGCACGGGCGCCTTCTTTGGCGGCATCCAGACCATGGGCCCGGCGGCTTCCAAATTCCAGCACAGCCCGTCCGCGGGAAGCGGCGACGATGCGGCTGGCTTTAGTCGTGACCAAGGTAGAATAGTTCATAAAGATCAACAGGATCGTTTCTACGATCTGGGCTTGAATGAGTTTTCCTCGAATCGTGACCATGGGCTCATTGGCAAACACCGGAGTGCCTTCAGGCACAGCCCAGACATCGATGTCCATTTTCATCGTGCGCAGATACTGAATAAACTCGTCATCAAAATAGCCGGTGCTGGACAGGTAGGCCAGCTGTTCTTCGCTGAAATGAAAATTCTGGATAAAATCGATAAAGCGATGAAGACCATTTGCAATCAGATAGCCTCCGCCATCAGGAATCTTTCGAACGAACATATCAAAATAAGCAATTTCTTCATGTTTGTTTTCTTTGAAATACGCATACGCCATCGTGTATTCATAAAAATCGGTCATCAGCATCGTTTCATTAGAAGTCATGCGTTCACCTCCAATGATTCCAAAACAAGGATTCCGGCATTTTTCATCATGGTCAATGCCATTTCGCTCATTGCAGCTCGCGGGTGGCCTGCAGCTTCAAAGGTGTCCACACAGTTTTCTGGAACGATGACCTCTGTGGAAAGATTGTGTTCGTTGAGATAGCCTTTTAAAGAAAGGGCAAAATGAAGAACGCAGAGATCGGTACAGCAGCCGGTGATCACGATCTTGTCCAGCGGCAAGAGGCTTTTCAGGGTCGATTCAAATTGTGGCTGAACAAAACCATTCGTGGAGTTTTTCAGCAGCACGATCATCTGATCCTGATAGGGTTTCAAGGCATCGATCAGCTCCGATTCATGGGAATTTTCCAGACAGTGCTCAGGGAAATCGGCAAATTCCCGGCTGTCTTTTTGGTGGCTGTCCCGGAAAGCCACTACTGGCTGGTGATGCTGTAAAAATCGTTCAATCAGCTGGCGGATCGGTTCTGTGCAGCAATCGATATGCGGGTCACACAGCGCACCTTCGAAAAGAAAGCCATTGATCATATCGACCACGACCAGACAGAGTTTTTCATTTTTAAGAGAAACACCGTTGTTTTTCATCATTCATTCCTCTTTTCTTTGATGCAATATTATACCACAGGATGGGAAAAAAAGGATAAAATCTGTTTTATTTTGTAAGATGAGGTATACTAATAGACGGAGGGATTTCATGAAAAAAATAGAAATTGCGTCAAACTGCACGCTGACGCTGATGGATACAGCACAGTTTAAAGATGTGCTGGTGGCAGTCCGTTTTTTGGCTCCTGTCAGCCGTCGAAGGGTCATGATTCGGATGATTTTAAGTCAGATGCTTTGTGATCGTTGTGAAAAATGGCCAACCAAACAGACCTTGTCCGATCATCTTGATAGCTTGTACGGTGCTACGGCAACCTGCCGTACGGCTCATTATGGACAATTGAATGCGTTTGAGTTCCGATTTAAATGCCTGAATGACCAATATACCCGGGAAAATACATTTGAGCGGCTTTTTAAGACAGCCGGGGAGATGATCTTTCATCCGCTGCGCAAAGAGGGCCATCTGGATCCGGAATTGTTTGAAGAAGCCAAGCGGGAGACGATCATGGCTAATGCCCGAAAACTGGAACAGCCGTCTTCTCGGGCCATTGCCTCAGCCTGTGCCATATTTGGTAAAAATCATGCGTTAGCGGAAACACAGCTATTAAGCGAAGAGGAGCTTCAGTCGGTGACACTGCAGGAAACAGAAGCGGCAATGGCAGCAATGCTGCAGCAGGAGCCGGTCATGATCTTTGTGATTGGCAAAATTGATGAAGAAAAGACGATTCGTTATGTTCAGCGCTTTCTTCCGTTTACGGATCGCTTGCCTTTTCCTCAAAGCGTTGATCTGATTGAAAAAAAGGATCTGGAAGAGGTTAGTCAGACGATGAACATTGATCAGACCAGTCTGGTTCTGGTATTGCGCTGTCCAGTTACGATTCTGAGTGAAGATTATTGGAAGATGCGAGTGGCCAATGCTTTGTTTGGACAGCTGCCGACTTCGCTGCTGTTTAGCGAAGTTCGTGAAAAACGCAGTCTCTGTTATTCGATCAATTCCAGCCCTTTGGCGTATGAAGGAGGTATTCTGATTTCAGTTGGAATTCAAAAAAGCAAGTTGGAACAGACCAAGGCTTGTATTTTGGAACAGCTTCAGCGAATGCAGCAGGGCCAATTTTCAAAAGAAGATCTGATGACTGCGATCAATATGCTGAAAAACGCCATCTATGGTTCCTATGATGATCCGCTGAGCACGCTGAATTTTGCCTTTCAAAATGTTTTGCTGGATCGGCAGGAAACGGTAGAAGATTGTATCGCAAGCATTGAGTCCACGACCTGTGAAGATGTGATGCGGATTTTCAAGGAATTGCAGCACTGCGTCACCTTCAGTCTGGAACAGGAGGAAGAACATGAAAACGCATATTGAACCACGCTATGATGAAACTTATGTGACTGAAACGCTGGATAACGGTTTGCGGGTGATTGTCTGGCATAAACCGTTGATGCGGACCACTTCTTGTGTTTTTGCAACACCGTATGGTGCTTTGGATTTTGATTTGACGGCAGAGAATGGCGAGCGCTTTCATCATCCTAGTGGGATTGCTCATTTTCTGGAGCATAAGATGTTTGAAAAAGAAGGCCAGGACGTCATGAATGAGTTTTCCCGGATGGGAGCGAATGTCAATGCGTTTACGTCCTATCAGGAAACGATGTACTATTTTTCAACTTCTTCTGAAGAGATAGAAGCACCGTTAACGCTTCTGTTGGATTTTGTTCAAGAATTGAATATTACCGATGCTTCAGTCGAAAAAGAGAAGGGCATTATTACGCAGGAATTGATGATGTATTTGCAAATGCCGGATTCTCGTCTTTATTTTGAGGTGTTCAAGGCTTTATATCAGAACCATCCGCTGAAATACGATATTGGCGGAAGCCCCACCAGTGTGGCCAATACCACCCGCCAACAGCTGGAAGAATGCTATCGGCTGAATTATCATCCAGGACGGATGCTGTTGGTGGTAGCGGGTCCGCATGAGCCATCCGAGGTACTGAATATTATCCGGAAGAATCAGGATTCAAAGCAGTTTGCCCCTTTGCTGAAGGTTGGACGAACCCCTATCGAAGAACCACAAGAGCCTGCAAAGAAGAAATTGCTGATTCCAATGGAAGTAACCTCAGAAAAAACGGCGGTTGCTTTTAAGCTGAAGCCATGGGTCAGCACCGATCATGAACGGGTCCATGATGAATGGGCGATCCGTTGTGCACTGGAGGCCCATTTCAGCGCCATGAATCCGGATTATCAGAAATGGATCGATGAGGGCTTGATTAACGATTACTTTGATTATGAAATTGACTTGCAGAAAGATACTGCTTTCTTGCTTTTTGTTAATGAGACTTCGGATCGGAGCCGATTTGAAAGTTTGATCCAGGAAGAGCTGGCCCGCTGTTTGCGCACGCCGATTGGGTTTGAGGCTTTGAACCGTCTTAAGAAACGTTATTTTGGCCAGGCGATGCGGACCTTTAATAGTGTTGAAAATATTGCGATTGGGGCGGCTCGCAACGATTTTAACGGGGTTTCAGTGTTTGAACTGCTGGAAATTCTTGATCAGCTTGATCAAACCCAGGTCATGAGCGCCCTTCAGCATCTTTCTTTGCAGCATTCAGCTTTGGTTTCCATCGTACCGATGCATGAAAAAACGGCAGAGTGATCCTGCCGTTTTAGTTTGTCTGAGGCTCTTTGGCTTTCATGGTTAAAAAAGAGACCCGCTCGGCAATGACCTCAGCATTGTAATAGGTGTTTTCTTCCCGCTGTGTGTTAAAGGCTTGCAGTCTTCCTTTAATTCCAATCAAGCTTCCTGGTGTGCAGACATCACAGCAGGTTTCTGCAATTCCACGCCAAAGCTGAATGTTGAAGACATCTTTTTCAATGATGCCTTCGGAATTTTTAAAGCTGCGATCGACTTCCAGAAGCAGGCTGGCTACTTTGTTTCCATTGGCTGTTTTTTGCAGGCGCGGCATTTCCAGGACCCGTCCGACCAATACACATTGATTTAGCATTTTTTTCTATTCCTCCTTATGACTAATTATGCAGAATTCTTTTTTAAAGCGCAAAGGGGCATACCAGCAAATGGGGCATCAATGGGCTTCTATTCAGCGAAATACTGGCAAAGATCAGCAATAAGCGGAAGAAAATGATTTTTCTGTGTCTTGACAATGGCCATGGAATTTTACTTTCTGAAAAAGAAAATGAAAAGAATCGCAAAGGCGGCGGTTTCTTTTTGCTTTTACCAATAAAGTACAGTATAATAAAACACGCGAAAGGGTGTGAAAGAATGGCATTTGAATCGCTTACTGAACGGCTGAACCGAGCCTTTAAAAATATTACCGGAAAAGGAAAACTGACGGAAAAAAACATGGAGGAGATGCTGAAAGAGGTGCGTTTGGCGCTTCTGGATGCCGATGTCAACTACCGAATCGTCAAGGAATTTCTTGATTCGGTTAAGTCTAAGGCGTTAGGACAGCAGGTGTATGATTCCTTGAATCCGTCTCAGATGGTCGTGAAGATCGTGCATGAGGAACTGGTTGCGCTGTTGGGGGAGAAAGAAGTTCCGTTACGATATAAAGAAAGCAGTCTGACCGTGACGATGGTCGTTGGACTTCAGGGAACAGGAAAAACGACGTCGCTGGCGAAGATTGCCCGTATGGCAAAGCTGAAAGAAAAACGTAAGCCTTTAATGATTGCGGCAGATATCATTCGTCCGGCTGCCATTGAACAGCTGCAGACACTGGGCCGCAGCATTGAAGTAGAAGTCTTTACTCTGGGACCGTCCGTTGATGCGCTGACAACTGTAAAAAAAGGGCTGGACTATGCTCATGAGCATGGGCTGGATACGGTGTTCATCGATACGGCCGGACGGCTTCATGTGGATGTCGAGCTGATGAATGAGCTGGAAGAAATCTATCGTCTTTGCAAACCGGATAATGTTCTGCTGACGGTGGATGCAATGACCGGACAAGATATCGTTCAGGTTGCGGAAGCCTTCCATGCCACCTTGCCGATAACGGGTCTTGTTTTAACAAAGCTGGATGGAGATGCCCGGGGCGGCGGAATCCTGTCTGTTCGTAAGATTACCGGGGTTCCGGTTCAATTTGTCGGAATGGGTGAAAAGATCGATGAATTGGAACTGTTTTATCCGGATCGGATGGCGGACCGGATTTTGGGCATGGGAGATATTCTGACGCTGGTAGAGCAGGCGCAGGAAAAGATGGACATGAAAGCGGCCGAGGACAGCGCTAAACGAATGATGCAGGGCCAGTTTACGCTGGAAGATATGCTGGTGCAGTTTGAACAGATCGGGAAGATGGGCCCATTGGGCGGATTGATGAAGATGATCCCGGGCTTCAGCCAGCTGGCAAATCAGATCAATGATGCCGAAGCTGAAAAATCAATGAAGCGTCAAAAAGCAATCATTCAAAGCATGACGCGTCAGGAACGTCAGGATCCAGGAATTCTTAGAGCGTCTCGTAAAAACCGGATTGCCCGCGGGAGCGGGACCAGTGTCCAGGAAGTCAATCGGCTGATCAATCAATTTGAAAAAATGAAACAGACCATGAAGCAGATTCAAGCGATGAGCAAGCATGGCAACATGAATATGAACGCTTTGATGAAACAGGCACAGGGACAGCGAATGCCGATGATGGGCAAACGAGGACGCCGCTGGTAGACGATAACAGAAAAATGATGGTCTGATTTTGAATGCATCTTAAAGAAAGATGCATTTTTTGTGGTGGCTTTCTCTCATCATCAGTCTAAATGAACTGCTGGAAGCGAGAAGAATTCAGCCAAAAAAAATCAGTCAACAGGAATTTTACATTTTTATAAAAGGTATATTGCAATAAATAATACTTAATGATATATTATTCTTGACAAAAAATAAGGTCAGGTGAGAATGATGGAACAACAAAAAAAGACGCTGTGGAACCGCAATTTTATCTTGCTTTGGCAGGGAATGGCTTTTTCAGCTTTTGGCGATGTGTTATACAGTCTGGCGATTGGCATCTGGGTGTATGGCGAAACCGGATCTGAGGCCTGGATGGGGATCGTCAGCTCGATCAGCATGTTTACGTCGATGATTTTGATGCCCTTTGCTGGAACTTTGATCGATCGTTGGAATCGAAGAAACATCTTGGTTGTGTGTGATTTTCTGCGAGGGATTTTGATGTTGGGCGTGGCAGGCATCGTTTTTTTTGCCGATCTGACCCTGGAAATTGTCTTAATCACAGCATTTGTCGCCGCGTTATGCCATGTGTTTTTCTCACCGGCTTCGATGACGATGTTTGCAGATGTTGTGAATCCAGCAAACCTGATTCGCGCTCAATCACTGAGCTCAGGAACCAACAGTCTGATCACCTTGATCGGACGGGCATTAAGCGGGACGCTGGTCGTTTTTTTAGGGGTGGGGCCGATCATTTTGATCAACGGAATCAGTCTGCTGATTTCGTCGGTTACAGAAATTTTTATTCAAATCCCATCTCGCCCACGCCATGATGAGAAAATCAGCCTGAATCAGATTTTCAGGGACATGCAGGAAGGCCTGAATTATATTATCCATCATCGCGGGCTGGCCGTGATCATGATCGGGGCGCTTTTGGGAAATCTGTTTTCATCCGGATTTTTTTCGATGCTGCTGCCCTATACGGTCCTGAAAGGAATGAATCTGAGCCAATATGGTATTTTTACTTCAGTTTTTTCTTTGGCTGGATTAATAGGGACGCTGATGATGGGAATCGTTCCGATTCCTCCAAAAAAGCGGGTTTCTTTGATGTTTCTGTCAATGATCGTTGGAAGCTTATTTTCGGGATTTGCGCTTACATTTTTAGAAGGCTTTATCCTGCTGTGTGCAGCGGCGTTTGTTTCTCAGCTATTGAATGCGATCGGAAATGCAATCTTGAATGCATCACTGGTTCTAGTTATCGAGGAGAAGGTCCGCGGTCGGGTCCTGAGCATTATGATGCCTTGTTCCATGGGCGGACAGGCGATTTCAGCAGTAGCTTATGGTTTTTTGGCTGAAAGTATCGGCTTGCTTCCGATTTTATTGATGGGACATGTAATTTCCGCTATTTTGTTTATCTTCTTGAAGATGAGTCCTGCTTTGAATCAGACGTTGGAAAAAGGCTGTGTTGGAGGAAATTTAAAACTGTCAAGCAAAAATACTTGACAGATAAATTAGCTGTGCTATACTAATCAAGGAAAATTTGGAGGAAAAGAAAATGGCAGTCAAATTGCGTTTAAAAAGAATGGGTGCTAAAAAAGCTCCTTTCTACAGAATTGTTGCGGCAGATTCCCGCTTTCCGCGTGATGGACGGGATATCGAAGTGATCGGAACTTACAATCCGACCTGCAATCCGGCAGAGATTCATGTTGATGCTGAATTAGCGATGAAATGGCTGAAAAATGGAGCACAGCCATCGGATACGGTTCGTAATATCTTATCTAAAGAAGGCATCATGAAACGTTATCACGATGAAAAGCGTGCTAAATAAATCATGACTGACCTGGAAAAAACGTTATACGATCTGGTTGTGCCGATCGTGGATGATGCTGAGGCCGTTTCAGTCAAAAGCATGCCAAGCCTGAATGAGAATGAAGTAGTGCTGTATGTGTATGCTAAAAATGATGATGTTGCCCGTCTGATTGGCCGACAGGGATCGATGGCGACCGCGCTTCGTCAGATGATGCTGATCGCTTCCCGCTTGGAAGATAAAAAGATTACGATTAAATTTGAAGCTTATTAGGATGCCGTCAGCATCCTTTTTTCTCTTTGTAAAAAGCTGGGATCAAAATCTTATTTTGTTTTCTCTGATCTGGGGTTGCATGCTGGCGGGCTTCTGCTATAATTTCTTTGCTCAATTAAAAATCAGCAAAAGGAGGAAGATCATGGAATGGATTCAGATTGGTACGCTGCTGAAACCTTTTGGTTTAAAAGGGGAAATGAAAGTGTATTCGATGACTGATTTTCCAGAAGAAAGATTAGCGCCGAAAAAAGTGATCTATCTTGAAAAAGAAGCAGAAAAAAAGCCGTTTACCATCGCGAGCTTTCGCATGCATAAAGGACAGCCGCTGATCAGTTTTGAAGGCTTTCAGGATATCAATCGGATCGAATCTTACAGCCGAAGTGCTCTTTATGTGCGCAAAAGTGACTTGCCGGCACTGGCCGAAGGAGAATATTATTTTTATCAATTAAAGGGACTGGAGGTTTATGATCAGCAGCTGAACCGGATTGGCACGGTTATGCGGATGGAAACAGGAGCTGCTCATAATCTAATCCGTATTTTGACTTTGGAACAAAAGGAGGTCCTGGTTCCTTATGTCGAAGCCTTTGTCCGCAAGGTGGATCTGGAGCATCATCGGATCCTGATTCGAGTGATCGAGGGATTATTATGAAAATCACGATCTTGACCTTGTTCCCTGAAATGTATGAAGGCTTTTTAACTACTTCGATCATCAGCCGTGCCCAAAAAAAAGGAGTGGTCGACATTGAAACTATCAATATCCGTGATTACACGCTGAATAAACACCGCAGTGTGGATGATACTCCTTATGGAGGCGGTCAAGGAATGGTCATGGCATGTCAGCCCGTGGTCGATGCTTTGCAGGCGGTTAAAACAGCAGGCAGCCGCAGTTTTTTAATGGCCCCTTTTGGAACGGTCTTAAATCAAAAGGTGGTGCGTCAGCTGGCCAAAGAGGAACATCTGATCCTTATCTGCGGGCATTATGAAGGACTGGATCAGCGAATTGAAAATTTTGTCGATGGGGCCTTAAGCATTGGGGATTATATTCTGACTGGCGGCGAGCTGGCATCGATGGTCATCACGGATGCAGTCACGCGCACGTTGGAGGGGGCGATTGTCGAAGCCAGTCAGCTGGATGAATCCTTTGAAAATGATCTGTTGGAATATCCACAATATACCAAACCGGATAATTTCCGTGGTTATACGGTTCCGGAGGTGCTTTTAAGCGGTCACCATAAAAACATTGAACGCTTTCGTTTGAAAGAATCCCTGCGTCGTACGCGCCGTTTTCGTCCTGATCTTTTGCAGGATCGTCCACTGAGTGAGAAAGAAGCTCAGCTTTTGCAGGAAATCATCGAAGAGGAAAAGTGAGGTTCACCTTTCTTTTTTTATAAACAGTGATCGATCAGTTCAGCTACAGAATGAACTTCCAGATCAGCATAAGCTTTGATGACAGGACGGGCCTGTGCCATCACAGCTCGGTGGACTGCGGTTTTAAATAATTCCAAATCATTTTCTTCATCGCCGACAACGAAGATTTCATCCAATTTTATACCTAGTTGACTGGCAGCATGAATCAGTGCGGTTCCTTTGCTGACTCCAAGATTGCAGGCCTCCAAAGTTGTAGCTGAACTGCGGGTCAGGGCCAGCTTCTGATCGAATTCTTTGGCTAACAGCTGGTAGAAAAAGGACTGGCGTGACGAATCAGCCAAAGGAAGAAATAGTTTACAAGGTAATTCAGCTGGCGTTTGCAGATAGGCAAAAAGGGAAATCAGCGGAAGAGCATCGGGGTTATAATCACGCTGAATGAGGCCATCAGGATGCAAAGCGACTTTGAAAGGAGCCTCCATATCCAGACACAGATCAATTTCTTGCCCAAAAGGCTCTAATATCCGGGCCATACGTTCAATGGTAACAGATGCGATCGGATGGGCGGCAACGGTTTTTTGATCCAGGATAATCTTTCCGCCATTACAGGCAATCATATCGACTTTTAAACCGTAGCGTTGATAGAAATAATCGACCATCACCCCGGTTCTTCCGCTGGCCAGCATAAAATGACGGCCAGTAGCGATCCAACGGCGGATCGCCTGAAGGTTTTCTGCAGTAAGTTCCATGCTGTTTTGCTGTCCGTCATAAAAAAGGGTGCCATCCAGATCACTGACGATGAGCTTGATTTTTTGATTCATGTGCTTTTCCTTTCTTAATCGGAGCGCTCCGATTTCTGCTGGCTTTATTATAACATAGATGGATAGGGTCTTTTGAATTCATCATAAAACTGTATTTTTGACAATTTGATTGTTTTCGTGTAGAATAAGAAACCGTTTAAATCAGGAAGCAAGGTGAATGTATGAAATTTATCCTGAACAAAATAAAAATCCTTAAGGATAGAAAGCAGATCCGCTGGGATCACCTGGCTATCCTTCTGTTTACTCCTGTCAGTGCTTTTTTGATGATGCAGTGGGTTTACGGAGGCTCTTTTCAAGCAATTTCGCTGCAGGCAATTGCGGTCAATGCGATGATTCTGGCCCTGTTTTATTGGCTGCTTTGTTTGCTGCTTCGACGGATTCGTCTGACAAGTTTGATTTTTCATTGGATTGCTGCTGGAATAGGGGCAGTTAATGGATTTGTTGTGCTGAATCGCGGTACGCCGAGTCTGCCTTGGGACTTTCTGGCATGGAGGACGGCTTTGGCGGTTTCTGGAAATTATGCTTTTCGTCCTACTTTAGAATGGCTTGTAGCAATGGGATTGATTGTTGGAATGGGAGTTGTTTTTTGGCCGTCGATCCGCCAAGGTCAAGATCGGCTTCAAAAAAGTGGAATGATCTTGCTTGTCTTGGGCTGCTTTTGTTCTTCGACTTGGCTGTTTCATCCGGAAATGCTGAATCAGATGGGAATCGGAAGTGATGTATGGGATCAGGCTGGAGCTTATCAAAGCAGCGGGATCCCTGCTGCATTTGTAGATAATCTGCGTTACTTGGATGTGGAGGTGCCAAAAGGGTATAGCAGTGAGGAATGGCAGCATCAGCTTGCGGCCTATCAGCCGCAGCAAATGTCGACCACTTTGCTTACATATCAAACGGAAAGGCCGCATATCATTGCGATCATGAACGAATCCTGGGCGGATTTTGAAAGCTATGGCGAGCTTCAGTTTTCTGTTCCAATTACACCGTTTATACAGTCATTAGAAGGATATAATCCCGCCGGATATGCTTCAGTTTTTGGAGCAGGGACCAGTGCCAGTGAGTTTGAATTTCTTACCGGACATACGATGGCTTTTTTGCCTCCAGGAAGCATTCCGTATCAGCAATATATTTTGGATCAGCGCTCTTCGCTTGCTTCCATTTTAAAGGAACAGGGATATCGGACCCTGGCAATCCATCCAGGAGAGCGTTCCTCTTGGCAGCGGGATCTGGCTTATCCGCGGCTAGGTTTTGATGAGTTTGTTAGTGCGGATGAATTGATCACAGAGCCTGTTTTATCGCATGGCGGCTACATCAGTGATGAGTCGCTGATGGAAGAAATCATTACTCGTTTTGAACAGCGTCAGGAAGAAGAAAAACTGTTTCTTTTTGCGGTAACGATTCAGAATCACGGCGGATATACGGATCCGGATTATCCTTCTACGGTAGAGGTCATCGGACATGAAGGAGAATTTGCGCTTGCAAAACAGTATTTAAGTCTTTTACGGGAAAGCGATCAGGCTTTTCAGAAACTGATCGAATATTTTGAGAATCAGGATGAACCGGTGCTAATCGTGATGTTTGGGGATCATCAGCCGGCGTTGGAACAGGAATTTTTGGATCTGGCTTATGGTGTCGTTCAATCAGAGATGACGATGGAACAGTATATGGATAAGTTTCGGGTTCCATTTGTTTTCTGGAGCAACACGGAGATTCCATATGTAGATTCAGCGCTGAGTCTTAATTTTTTGGGGCAGCATTTGTTGGATGCGGCAGGAGTCGAGCGCAGTGCCTATGGTCATTTTCTTGAAGAAGTGGAAGAAGTTCTTCCAGTGCTGACATTTAACGGTTATTTCAATCAGGAGCATGAAGCTTTCAGTCATTTGGAAAAGACGGATTATCAGTCGTTGATTGAGCAGTGGCAGCTGCTTCAGTATGGTATGCTCTTTGAAGACTCTTCCTTTTTAAATCAATAAAGGTTCGTCTGTTTTCCCTGGTTTTAAATAGAAAAGAAGGTGCAGAATGATTACAACGGTCATGATCAAAACGATGGAAGGTGTTTCCCGACTGATTTTTGAGCAGTTTTATAATTCAGAGCAGGAACGTTACCGTTCTCCTTTTCTGTATCGGGGCTTGCCCAATGCTGATTTTCGGCTGATGACCAGTTTGCAGCGAAACTGCAAAGATAAAAAGGAAGAAATCGAAGGATCGATTTTGCGCAGCTTCACTAAATATGCGCAGCATGAAGATCCTCAGCTGAAAGAGTCGATCTGGCGCCAATTGATGATCGGGCAGCATCACGGGCTGCCAACACGATTGATGGATTGGACTTTTTCTCCGCTGATCGCTCTGCATTTTGCGACCAGCGGGGAAGATCTTTCAAAAATGGATCAGCATGACAGCGTTATCTGGAAGCTCGATTATTTTGAGCTGAATCGCATGCTGCCAAAAAGATATCAGGACTGTTTGCGGAAGGAAAATGCTGCAATGCTGACTGTTGAGATGCTGCATTCCTTGGTAGATACTCTTCAGGCTTATGATGAAGAAATGAAAGATCACAGCATGGTGATTGTTGAACCGCCTTCGATGGAGCAGCGGATTGTCAATCAATATTCTTATTTTTCTGTTGTGCCTGCTGCGATTGGTGA
>CALVGQ010000044.1 GCA_944327135.1 uncultured Erysipelotrichaceae bacterium
TGTTGCCGCTGACCGGAGGACTGAGGCGTTTCTTCTTCTGTGATCTCTACTTCTTCCGGTTTTTCTTCTGCCTGAGCCGGGCTGAAGGCCATCCAGATCGATGCCATGAGCCACAGTGAAATCAAGAGCTTTTTCATCGCTCACCCCGTCCTTTCGTTTTTATCTTATTCTTCTTCGGTTATATTTCGGTTATATTTTTGATTTTTTGATAAAATTTTTTGATTAATCGATCTGCAAGCTTTCACCGTCTTTGCTTAGAATTTCCGCTAATCCCCCCTTAAACAGTCTTTTTCTCCCTGATGATTTTCCTTTGCGTTCGTCTTCAACTAGAATCATCCTCAAAAACGAAATGTTCCCCGTTCTCGCTGACTGCTGCAAAAAATTTTTCAAGCATAGCTCAATTCCGCATAAAAGGAATTCCCTCAAAAAAAAGCGGCCTTTCAGCCGCCTGCCTGACGAATCGCCTCCAAAAGCATTGCCTGACGTTCCATCTGTTGCCAAGGATACACCGGACTTTCCAGCCAATGGGCTTTTAAACAGCGATGGACCTCTTCGATCTGACCAAAGAAATCATCCACCAAAAGCGGCACGGTTATGGTCTGCCGCTGATCGTTCTTGATGATTTCAAAGCTTTCCATGCGATTGAACAGCGGAACACGAATGCTGCCCTGAGTCCCAGTAATAATTGCTGTCCGCTCCTTTTTTCGATCGATAGCTGTTTCCAGCTTTGCCATTTTTCCGCCTGCAAATTCAAGCCGGGCCAGGGCATGCACATCGATTTCCCCCTGTCTTTGAAATTCTGCCGTGATGGTTTCCGGCATGCCCTTAAAAAAAGCCAAGGCAAACGCAAGCGGATACGGTCCCACATCATTCCAGGAACCGCCCTGTCCTGCTTCAAACAGATAGGAATCCGGACGCACCTGACCACGCAAAGCGCCATCGCTGCAAAAAGCCGCATCGATCTGGCTTACCTCGCCGATCACACCGGATCGGACCGTCTCTTTTAAAACCGCAAAGGCCGGAGTAAACCAAGTTTTCATGGCCTCCATAAAAAAGCACTGATGCTGAAGCGCCGCCGTCTTGATCGCAGCGATTTCCGCCTGCGTCAGCACTGCCGGTTTTTCACACAGCACCGCCTTTTTGGCCGTCAAGGCCCGAATCGACCACTCGGCATGGAACCGATGCGGCAATCCGATATACACCGCATCGATCTGCGGATCTTCCAGCAAATCCTGATACTTTGCATAGGTCTTAATGCAGGAAAATCGTTTTCTGGTTTCCTCTTTATGGGAGGCAATGGCCGTTAAGATTCCCTGCTCGCTATGTGCCAGGCTGGCAATAAACCGCTGTGCAATGTTGCCGGTTCCAATAATCCCCCAACGTATCATCGTTTTTCCTTCTTTCTTCTTCTGATAGAATACCATGTTTTGAGAAAAAAGAAAAAGGAAGAAGTCTTCTTCCTATAAAAGCAGGATTTCCTGCGTTGCCTCCTGTTCTTTCAGCTGGGCGCTGTATTCCCGCGCCTGCTGGATCAAACGATTAATGCCCTTGCTTCGATAAACGCCTTTTTGAATCAGGATCACATCATAGATATTAAACGGTTCGATCCAATCCAATTCGATCAGGCCCATCGCTTTGACTTTTTCAACGCAGACATACGGGATCAGACAGAGCCGACGATCTTCTTTGGCCGTATTGATGACTGCATGGATGCTGCCCAGAAACAGCTCAGAAGAAGGATGGATCCCGCCCTGATTCATTCGCCTGCGAAACTCATCGGTAAAGCAGCAGTCCTCATAGGTATAAGAAAAATCCATCTTATCCAGATCAGCCAGTCGGATCTTTTTCTGCTGAGCCAGCGGATGATCCGCCGCTGCCATCAGGCAGAGCTTTTCCTCAAACAGCGGCACAACTTCCTGCCCCTCACTGTCCTGGGTCCCCATCATCTGAACAAAGCCGATATCCACTTCATTCTGATCCAGCCATTCCGGTACCCGGGCGCAGCAGATCGCATTGACCTGCAGTCCGATCTGCTGATTCTTCTTTTCAAAATCGGAAAAAAACCACCAAAGGCAAAGCCCACCATCAACTCTCCGCCTGCCACTCGAATCGAACCGATCGAACGGGAACGATCAAACTCATTTTGCAGCTTCGTATAAACATTCAGCATTTCATCCGCATACCGGATAAATCGTTTTCCATCCAGCGTCAATTCGATCTTGCCATTTCGAAATTCGACCAGAGCAGTATTAAGTTCGGCTTCCAACGAATGAATATGTTTAGCCAACGTCGAAGGGGCGTAATTCAGCTTCTCCGAGGTTTTGATATAATTTTTTTCCTGCGAGAGCGTGATAAAAGTAATTAATTGCTTAATATCCATAGCGTTCTCCTTTAAATAAAGGCATCCATTACTTTAATAATGGATGCCTTTTGTTCTTTTTGTCAAGAACTACTGTGCGTCTTTAACGATCGTATCGCCTGCCAGCTTACCGAAAACCACGGTATCAACAACGGCATTTCCGCCCAAACGGTTGCCACCATGGATACCACCGGTAATTTCACCAGCCGCATACAATCCGGAAATCGGATTGCCTGCTTCATCCAAGACACGCGTCTCGGTATCAATCGTGACGCCGCCCATCGTATGATGGACACAAGCCTGACGAGCCGTAGCAACCCATGGTCCATTTTCCAGCTTCGTCGAGAACAGCGTTCTGCCAAACTCATCTTCAGCACCGTCTACGGCTGCATTGAATGCATCCACGGTTGCCTGCAGCGTAGCAGCATCCATATTCAGCTTGCCTGCCAGCTCTTCCAAGGTATCCGCAACCACGATAAAGCCGTTTTCTTCCAGATATTCGAAAGTAAAGCCATCCGCAGACCGCCATTCAGGATCGTTGATATCCACGTAACCGGCACCGTCGCCAGATTCCAGCATATAGAACATGCTGTCGGTCTGATCAATGACGCTCAAACAGATTTCATCCCGCCGTCCGTCTTCACGCACGAACCGTTCGCCTTCTTTGTTGATGAAGATGATCTGGTCTGTACCATTGACATCCCGCGGCGGATATTTGGTCAGCTGGCCATCTTTCACATTTCCCAGATAAAGCAGCTGAATCTGTTCCATATCCGTCAAGGAAGCACCAACTTCCAGCGCCATCGAGATGCCATCGCCCTGCGAGCTGCTGAAGCGGTTGGTCGTCATGACTTCACTCAAATCATTCCATTTACCAGAGGTGTTGTATTCTTCTACCATCGTGCTGTTTGCCGCAAATCCACCGGTACTCAAAATAACACCCATATTTCCTGTAACAGTAAATTCATTGCCTGCCTTATCCGTGCAGATCACTCCGGTCACCTTGCTGTTTTCATCCTGAACCAGCTGTTTTGCTGTGCTCTCGGTCATCACGGTAATGTTGCCGCTGTTCTTGATGTTTTCTACATATGTGGAAATAAATCCAGTTCCCATCGCCATCGTGCTGGTATGGGTTCTCTGCCAGAGGCTTCCTGCTCCCTGACTGATGATATCACTGAAGGTCATGCCCAGGCTTTCAATCCATTCCAGACCTTCATAGGAGTTGTAGCACAAGACTTTAACCAGCTCCAGATTGGCAATCTTATCACCGTTGATCCAGGTCTGCAAGGCATACCATTCTTTGGTATCAAACAGATCGGTCCGGCCGCTGGCTTTGTATTCATCCCACTGCGCCTGAACTTCTTTCTGCAATGCCTCATGCTCCTCGCTGACTGGTTCTTCTGCCAAGGCACTTTCAATCGTTGCTTTTACCGCGTCGGTCATTGTAACCTGACTCTGCAGTTCTTCATCCGGAGTATTGTAGATGGCGCCGCAAACCAGCGTATCACCGCCAACCTCTCCGTTTTTCTCAATAATGATGACGCTTGCACCGCCTTGGGAAGCTGCAATCGCGGCCGCCAGTCCAGCTCCGCCGCCACCGATAACAACCACATCGGCGCTAGCATCCTCCCGTGTTTCCAACGCGACTTCGCTCATCCATTCATCCACGTTGGCACCCGCCTGTGTCAAGCAATCCTTGACTCCATTAACGATCGCTGCAGAAGTGATCGTTGCACCTGTTACTGCATCCACTGCCAGGCTCTGATTTGCCACGATCTTTTCTGGGATCAGCTGAGTTGGCGCTTTGCCGCCTTCGATCAGCACTTCTCCTTCAGCATTTTTCAAAGCTCCGCCAATTCCCGGAGTCTCTGAGTCCTTCGTTACGGTAACCGAAACAATGCTATCCTCTGTGACCTCCACTGTCACTTCCACATCATCATTCATGCCCGGTGTAACCGCGGTATAGGTCCCCGCTTTCATTGCTGTTTTACTGCCGTCAGATGATGGCTCCTTATTAGAAGGAGCAGATGTACATCCGGCAGCTGAGCAGACCATGAAGAGGCTGAGTAACAAAAGTAATCCTTTTTTCATGTTCTTTCCCTCCTGGATTTCCCTTTGTCATAATCATAACATGTTATTTTTTTATCATGCCACACTAAAAGGAAGTCCGTCCACACTATTTTCGCTTCTAACCTTCAGCTTATTAGACAGCTTTTTTGAATTTTTCAGGAATTTTTTTTAAAAGATCAACTTTTTTCAATGAATCTTCGTCTAAATCAATGTCCAACAATGAAAGAAGGGAACAGCTCATGAAAAAACTGATCAATCTTACTTTGGGAATGGCCGCTGCAATAATTTTTTTCAGCCTGTTCCACTCATCCCATCTCAATTTAAACGAAAGACCGTTTGTTCCGCCAGGCATCTCATTTGAAAGAATCGCCCCTGCGAAACAGCCGACCGAAATCCGTTTCTCTCAAGAACAGCCAGATCTTTTTTGTTTGACTGCGCCCTCACCATGAAATTGGCTACCGTTTTCGCTCACGAAGCTGATCCGTAGGCTGCAATCTTCCCAAAATCATGGTCGAGTTGGGATCATGCGTTTGCCAGTTCCGATCGACCTGGTTCTGAGCATAATTTGCATAACAGTACTGACAAAAATGCCGGCAGCAATTATAGGCGCCGATATCTGCCATAGCCAAACAGCCACAATGCTGACGCCGACGGCCTTTTTTGATTGAGGGTACTCGTCCGGTCAAAGCCAATAGCTCTTTAGGCCCAAAACAGGGTTCGTTCAGAATTCCAAATTCAGAAAGATCGATTGCTTCAGCACAAGTCTTCAGCGTTATGCCATAACGGCTTGCAATCAACGACAGCGATTGAGCAATCCTTTTCATCCCGGCTTCATCCAGCTCGATCATTTGCAGCTTTTTCTCATTTGCCCGAGTATTTTTCATACGATCCACAAAACTGAAAATAATGGTCGTGATCTTTCCTTCTATGGCGGCACAAAGCCGCTCAAACATCATGGCATGATACTGTTCCGTAATTTCCTTACTAATCAAAATCGGATCATACCGTATCTGCACAGCAGAGGGGCCATAGCGTTCAGCCAACTGCACAATAGCCGCTAAAACCTTTCGCTTGTCCGGTACGTTAGGCTCAATCTTTCTTTCGTAGGGGGTCACAGTTACCTGGATCATCAGACAATAAGGACGCAAAGCAGATTCTGCCTGCAAAAGCGGAAGCGGATTTTTCGTACAAAAAAACAGCGCGTCCACCTTTTCCGGTGCCAAAGAGATCCGGCTCACCTGATCTGGATAATAAGGATTACGCACATCAACAAACCCGGCTTGGATTCGGTTTAAAAACCATGGCATCGCAAAAGCGACAACATCGCATCTTCCACTGGCAAAAATAATCATCATCATGCTCCTTTGCTTCTTTGAAAAAAAATAAAATTGGTCTTGAAATGCCCATGAACTTTTGATATTATAAACAAGGACAGGCCGACTTAGCTCATCCGGTAGAGCAATTCACTCGTAACGAATAGGTGGTAGGTTCAAGTCCTATAGTCGGCACCAGATTGTGCGGATGTAGTTCAATGGTAGAACGCGACCTTGCCAAGGTCGACACGGCGGTTCAATTCCGCTCATCCGCTCCAGAGATCAATCAGACGTTTGCCTTACGGCAGACGTCTTTTTTAATGCTGCAACCGCCTCCTGAGCCAGCTTAAGACGCTGCTGACCTTCTATTGACAGCGAAAAAGACGATCCTGCCGCTTGCTGCAGGATAATCGGCAGCCTGCTGGAAGAAAGCTGACCATCCAGCCACTGGGAAGCGGCCAGAGCGACCGTCTGATCCGGTGTGCTGCTGATCTTTTCCATGGTCTGCTCCAATCTTTGGATGGCCTGCACTGCCGTTTTGATCTGTTCCATCTGCTTTTGTCGTTCCTGAATAAAGTCACGGCATACTTCCATATAGGCCAGCCCGCTGCGCCGGCATACTTCCCGGCGGCGCTGCTGGGCCAACAGAATTTTCTGAAAAGAGAGCGATTCCTGAACCCGCCGTTTTTCAACCACATTCTCTTCTTTTTTTATTCGATCTCCCATCTCGCTAAGATAAGCATCGGAAAATCCAAGGCAAAGATAAACGACTCGCAGCGGATCCTGTTGGCTCACCCATTCCAATTGAAAATAACACCCTTCGATTCCCAGCTGCTGTCGGTTTTCCAGGCAGGTAAGCACGATTCCTGCAACGATTCCGCCTAATTTTTCTGCAATCTGAGCATCTTCTGAAAGTGCAGTAAATCCGCATCCCGGCCATCCACGGATCAATCCCATCTTCAAATGATCCAAACTCAGACAGGATAAAGGCAGCGTCTTCAGCAGCTGATCAGCCAGCCAGGTTTTTCCGCTATGCGTTTCCCCATCAATCAAAAGAACCATTTTTTTCACCTGCCCAGATCATCATAACATATCCCTGAACTAAAAAAAACCGGATTCAAGATAGGGGAGAGAATCCGGCTGCCCAAATTATGCGGGCCTAAAATAAAAGGGAAAAAAGAAATTACTTACTACGCTTACTTCTATGTAAGGGGTTTTAGAAACTAACAGGTTCACCTCTCTTTCTGACCATAGTATACGTAGTCAATGTGGAAACTCCGTGCAAACTTTCTGAACTTTCCGTGAACATTGCCAAAACAGATTTTTCACATTTTTGCAGTTTTAATCCGCCAGTTTCATCAAAGCCGGCAGATCGGCAATCGTCAGGATCCCTTCTGCCCGCTCATTTTTCTTCCCGCTGGCACTGATAATCACCGCCAGCAGGGTAATGCCCCGCCGCATTGCTTCTTCAAACAATTCCAACGCCTCGACCACCGTCGCATCCCGGCTAATAAACAGGACCTTCTCTTTCCTATATTGTGGCTTAAAAATCTCCTCAACTACCGGATCCGGAATTTTAGCCTGCTTCAGCACGGCCCAGTCGGCAATCATTTCCAGCGTCAGCAGTCCAACAAATTCATGATACTCATAAATCGGCATCTTGCTGGTCCCCAGCTCCTTCATCCGGCAATAAACTTCCTTGACGCGATCGGATGGCCGGCAAATTCGCACCGGTTTAAGAAAGTGATCTTTCAGCTGCGGCGGACAGGCCAAAAGATCAGCGATCCGTTCGATCTTTTCCACGACCCAATCCACCGGCTGGGCGATGATCTCCCCTTCTCCGGTTCGCTGATGCACGATCGCATTACGCAAATCGGCATATTCCTGCAGTTCGACCTCATAACGCCGCACGATGCTGTTCATTTTTGCCGCCTGCTGCAAAAGAAGATAAAACTTCGTATAGCGTCCTTCATTGACAATGTTCCGGCACTCCTTCTCAATGATCGCAAAGGCATCCAGAAACCGACTGGCATTATCCATCTTCTCACCCCGTTCTTTCCTCTATTATAGACAGATTCAACGGGAACATCCAGTCCTATAAAAGATTTCGCTGAAGCATCGTTTCTGCGATCTGCACGGCATTGGTCGCAGCCCCTTTACGCAATTGATCCATGACGCACCACAAAGAAACCCCATTGGCAAAGCTTAAATCCGGACGCACTCGGCCAACCGCCACCCTGTCCTGGTTGCTCCACTGCGCCGGGGTCTGATAGCCTTCTTCAAAAAAGATGCCCGGGGCCTGGCGCAAGGCCTTCTTGATCTGCTCGATTGTAAGCGGCTGCGCCGTTTCCAGTACCAGCGCTTCGCAATGACAGCGCAGAACCGGGACCCGAACACAGGTGCAGCTCACCTGCAACGAAGGATGATGCAGGATCTTGCGCCCTTCCAGCAGCAGTTTCATTTCCTCCTGTGTATAGCCGTTTGGCTGAACAGGGCCAATCTCCGGGATCACGTTGCAGACGATCGGCTGGCAGAAGGTCTCATGATGAAGCGGCTGATTTTGACAAAATGCCTGCAGCTGTTCTGTCAGCTCTCCAATTCCCTTCTGTCCAGCTCCGCTGACCGCCTGATAACTAGCAACGATCATTCTTTGAATCGGACTCAGCGCATGGATCGGTGCTGCAGCCATCAAAGCTAGGATCGTAGCGCAGTTAGGGTTGGCAACGATCCCGCAATGATGATCCAGGTCCTCAGGATTGATTTCCGGAATAACCAGCGGCACTTTGGGATCCATGCGAAAAGCACTGCTGTTATCAATCAGCACCGCCCCCGCTTCTATTGCTTTTTTCGCCAGTGGAACGATCCATTCGCTCTTTAAAGCCCCAAAGATCACATCCAGTGAATGAAAATCCGCTTCCTCTGCCGCCTCGATGGTGATTTTTTGACCATGAAAAAGCCGTGTTTTTCCCTTGCTTTTCTGGCTGGCAAATAAACGCAGCTGACTAACTGGAAACAAACGCTGTTCCAAGATCTCACGCAGCGTTTCTCCCACTGCCCCGGTCGCCCCCAAAATCCCCACTCTGATCGTTTTCATTCCTTCACCCTTCCTTTTCTGATACCATTGAATGCTTTTTTTCTTTCTTTATCTGGGCCAGGATCACGCTTTTGTCTTCTTCCATCAAAAACATGATAAAATAAAGACAACAGGGAGGCCTACGGATGAAAGAAGAATATGTCATTGTCAATACCCGGATCTTGCCGGATTGTTTTATCAAAGTATTAAAAGCCCGCTCTCTTTTCGAAAGCGGACAAGCCCGCAGCATCAGTGAAGCAGCCGCCAAGGCCGGCATCAGCCGCAGCACTTTTTATAAATATAAGGAAGATCTGTTTCCCCTTCACGTTCAAAAAGAGCGGCGGGCAGCCTTAGAACTGCTGCTGCAGGACAGACAGGGAGTGTTAAGCGAGGTGCTCAATCAGCTGGCAGTCCACAAAGCCAACATTCTCACGATCAGTCAGTCCATTCCCATTCGTGCCATGGCTCCCGTCAGCCTTTCTTTGAATCTGATGGAGGTCGATTTGTCCTTGGAAGCGCTGATCGCACTGCTTCAATCCATCGAGGGCGTCTGCTCAGTTCGGCTGACCGCCATCGAATAGAGGTGTCCCGATGAACAAAACCGTTTATTTTTATTTCCCGCAGCCCTGTGATCTTTCCTTGTCTGCGCTTCAGCATTTTTACCAAGAACGCGGTCTTTTGATTTCCTTTTTCTTGAATCTGGAAAACGCAAACGGCTTTTTTCCCATTGATTTCACCCTTGCTTCAGCACAAGAAACAAATCCGCTGCTGACACGCTGCCGCATCATCGCGATTAAAGATCACGATGATCCGCTCTTCTCCTTAGAGGCTTTTCAGCAATCCTCACAGTCCTTTCTCTGTCTGAAAATCACAGCTTTTACCCCAGAGGATCTAACCGGATTAGTCTATCTTAGCCAATATCTTTTTGCCTGTCAGGGATTGCTTCTAGATGAGCAGCAAAGAATCCTTCATTCTCCAGAAGACCTGCTTGATAGTCCAAATCAAAAAGCTCCAAGCTCGACCCTATTAAATGAATACTATCAGCCCGCGCTGCAAAACACGCATCCGCTGATCGAACAGATGCGTCAGCTGCGCGATCACCGGGCCGCGCTGCAAGAGTGGAAAAATCTGCTTTTTAGCCCGGAATTTCAGCAGAACAAAAAGACCCTGTCGTTTCAAAAGGAACTGCTGAATTTTTTAGAAGAAGAACCGCTCAGCGAAGCACCGCGAAAGCTGCTCCGTCAAATCATCATCAAAACAGATCCGATCTGTTTTCCATTGCTGCTTCTGACAATTGAGCTCTGCAGCTTTCTTTTTAGCCTATTCCTTTGGCCAGACACCTTTTGGATCGATTTTTTAAGCCTGGAAATTGGCCTGTTTTTCCTTGTCCCCTGCGGTCTTGGGGTGCAATGGCTTCTGCCGCGTCTTGCCGCAGGGTTCAAGCTGCTTCTTGCCCAGCTTTTTTCGATTCTTTTTTTCTTCTTTTTAGGGATCTATAGCGATCTGTTTTGGAATCAAGATCCGCTTTACTGGATGGCTCTTTATGCTTGCAGCGGCGCTCTTTTACAAAGCGGGATCAGCTTTTTCTGCTGGCTGCTTTTCTTCCTTCGAACGATCCTTCAAAAAAAGAAACAGCGCTTCAGCTAAGGAGGAAACTGTCATGGAATTTAAAAATAAAATCATCTATCAGATCTGGCCGCGTTCCTTTCAAGACAGCAATAACGACGGCATCGGAGATCTCAACGGGATCCGCCAGCGACTGGATTATCTGGCTTCCTTAAAGATCGATATGCTCTGGCTTTCACCGGTCTACTGCAGTCCCAATACCGATTACGGCTATGATATCAGCGACTACTATCAGATCCATCCAGACTTTGGAACGATGGCAGAGTTTGACGCCTTGGTGGATGAAGCACGGCAACGAGGCATTGGGATCTTGATGGATCTGGTCGCCAATCATACCAGCGATCAGCACCCGTGGTTTCAAGCATGCCTTCAGGATCCCAACAGTCCCTATCGAAGCTGTTACTATTTCCGTCAAGGCCAAAAAGGAGCCGAGCCTAACAACTGGATCAGCTGTTTTGGCGGCAGTGCCTGGCAAAAAGATCCGCTTTGTCCCAACAGCTGGTATCTAACCACTTTCACTCCGCACCAGTGCGATCTCAACTGGGAGAATCCGCTGGTTCGCCGGGAAGTTGAAAATATCATGCGCTTTTGGTTAAAACATGGGGTCTGTGGATTTCGCCTTGATGTGATCAATACCATTGCCAAGCAACAAGGACTGCCCAGCTGGCATCCGGAAAAAAAGGGATATCAGTTTGCCAAAGAATACATGACCAACCTGCCGCGTTCGCACGACTATATCCAGGAAGTGATCCGCAACGTCCAGGCCGACTATGATTTCATCACGATCGGTGAAGGAATGCTGGTCGATCAGGCCGCCTGTGCTCTGTATGCCGGAAAACAGCGCAAAGAGCTTAACATGATGCTGATGTTTGATCTGCATCTTCAAGACTGCGGAGAGCTGGGGAAATATGATTTTCGCAAGCTGTACCGCTGGTCGATCCGCGGGTTTAAAAAGATCGTATTCAGCTGGCAGCAAGACATGCAGAAACAGCATTACTGGCTTGGCAACTATCTCAACAACCACGATCAGCCCAGGACGATCTCGCGTTTTGGCAACGACCGTCGCTACCGCCGGGAAAGCGCCAAAAGCTTTGCCCTGATGACGCTGACCCTGCGGGGAACCCCTTTGCTGTATCAGGGCGAAGAAATCGGAATGACCAACTGTCGGCTGCGGCCTGAAGAATGGCGCGACTATGAAGCCATCAATGTTTATTCTACCTTGCAGACGATGATGCATCTGCCGGCCTTTGTTGCCCGGCGGATCATTCAGCGAATGACCCGCGATCAGGCTCGGACTCCCGTCCAGTGGGATGCTTCCAAGGGCGCCGGGTTTACCCAGGGAACTCCTTGGATCAAGATCAATCCCAATTTCAGGCAAATTAATTTACAAGCGGAAGAAGCTCGTCCGGATGGAATCGTCCATGCCTATCGTCAGCTGATCCTGCTGCGCAAGCAATATGCCTGTCTGAATACCGGAAGCATGACGCCAATATTGATCCGTCATCGTCAGATCCTGGCTTATCAAAGACAGGATGAGCAGCATACGCTGCTGATCCTCATCAACATGAGCGCCAAAAAAGCCCGCTATCCCGCGATCCAGGCTGAAGAGATCCTCTTTAACAATTCTTCATCTTTTACTGCTGGCATCCTGCTTCCCTATCAGTCCGTGCTGCTGCGCTGCCACTAAAAAAATCTCTCAATCAGAGAGATTTTTTTACAGCTAGATCAAAAAGTCAATATCGCAATTGGGAATTTCCCATCCACCATTAGCGCTGATTACAGGACAGTGCATCCATTTCCGCATCAGCTGCCATGTGCCTTAAAATTCGTTTGATGATGCAATCAATTTCCTGGCCCTCTTCATAATTGCTGCAGGCGATAAAATCAACCCGCTGATCCTTCACCAAAGCCTGCGCCACCGAAGTATCCCCACTTTGGCCATACACCGCAATCGCCTTGCCGCCATTTTGTTTGACCAGCTTCATGCACGGTACATCCGTAAACCCATCCGCAATATAAATCATCCGATGAAAAGGGATCCGCTTTTGTTCTTCTGGCGTGCTGCGATTCAGATCCGCATCATTATTTTCATCCAGGACCCCTTTGTTGATCCGAAACAAGTATTGCGTCTTGGTCGTATAGTTGACCACCGTTGCAGGCCAGACGGCCACACCGCTGGCATTATAACAGAACTTGCAGGCATAGATCTTTTTAAACTCCTGGGCGATCGAGGTTCCCTCAATGATTTCTGCCAATCCGGAGGAGATCACATAATGCTCTACCTCAATTCCCAGGCTTTTTCCAAATTCATTGATCCGCTGAAACCAGCTTTCCACCCCGGGATACAGCTCCACCTGACGACCAAGCTGAACAAAATCCTGACGGCGGATCGGCTGATCTGCACTTTCTGCTTTTTTCAGCATCATATACATGTAAGCCAAGACCGAATCCATCTTATTTTTATTCTTGAATTGATTGACCTCTTCCCAAAATGTGCTGGGATCCTTGAATCCCACTGAAGGAATAAATGAAAATTCCTGCATATCGCGTGGAGACAGCGTTTTATCAAAATCATACATCAAGGCAGCCTTGATTTCTTTCATTTAAACCACCTTCCTATTTTTTTATTATACCATAAAGCTCCGATCCCTCTTGCCTCAAAATTAAATCAGTCCGCCCAGGTTCAAAAGAAAAATCCACATCATCATCGTCAATACCGAACATACGGTCGTCAGCAACACGGCCTGGGATGCCAGTTCCCCATCCCCATTCATTGCCTGGGCCATCGGGAAAGAGGAAACAGCCGTCGGTGAAGCAAACAGCACCAGCAGGCTCACCAGTTCCACCTGCCGATATCCCAATAAGATAGCGGCTCCAACCCCCAAGGCTGGAAGCACCAACAGCCGGCCCAAAACGATGACCGTCAGCGCGGTTTTATTTTTCGCCACGGAAGGCCACTCAAAAGTTCCCCCCAAAACCAGCAGCGCCAGCGGCGTTGCCATTGCTCCAACATCAGAAATCGTGCTCATCAAAAAAGTCGGCAGGGAAATTCGCAAAAGCAGGATAGCCAATCCCACCAGCGTTCCAATCAGCATGGGATTCGTCAAAATCCCATGCAGCACAGTTTTCAGTACAACCCGATCCTGTCCGTAATACTGCAAGATCACTACCGCCAGCACATTGAACAACGGCACACAAAAGGCAATCAAGACGCTGGTCACCGCCACATTGTTTGGCCCATACAAATTGCTGGCAATGGCCAGCCCAAAAAGCACATAATTGCTGCGATACAGCGCCTGGATCATTACTCCGATTCGTCGCTTTTCAGAAACAAAATGCGGTACGATCCACCACAATCCCGACGTCATTACCAGAATGCTTCCTATCGCAAAACCCAGCAGTTTCGGCTGAAATGCCACGCTCAAATCGGTTTCCATGATGTTTTTCATCAGTACGATCGGAATCAAGAGCTGAAAAACAATCCGATTGATCTGCACAAACGCTTCTTTTTTGACCATGCCAGACGTCTTTGCATAATACCCCATCGCAATCAAAAGACACAGCGGCGCCACCACATTGACCGCAACGCTCCATGAACTCATCTTTTCGACCCTCCTTACAAAAAAATGCCGCTGAAAAGCCGCATTCCTTTACCAAACGATTTCGGCGGCCAACAAAACCACCGGCATCGTGATCAAGCAGAAAATCGTAGATAAACTGACGATTTCCGCCCCCAATTGAATATCCTTTCCAAACATCTGGGCAAACACCGGAGCCAATGCGCCAACCGGTGCCGAAGCCGCAACCAGAATGACTGTCCGAATCGTAGCATAGGCGTCCGGCACAAACGGCAAGCCCACCAACAAAAGGCCCGGAATCAAAATCAGCCGGACAAAGCAGACCCAGTAAGCCTTTTTATTCCGAAACAAAGAAGAAATCGAGCTTTTGGCCATGTAGGCTCCCAAGATCAACATGGCCAGCGGCGTATTCATCGATCCCAACGAAGCCACCGCTTCCATCAGCGGAGCGGCCGGTTTCAGCGGGCATAGAAAAATCCCTATTCCCAGCACCGTTGCCCAAATACACGGATTGGTCGCAATTTTTTTCAAAGTTACGCTCTCTCTGTTTCCAGACATGATCAACACTCCATACGTCCAGGCAAACAGATAGAAACAAACAATAAACGGGGACAGATAAAAAACCGCCTCCGCACCCAACAAGCCGGTAACCAATGGAATCCCCAAAAAACCGGCATTAGAAAACACCGCCGAAAATTTTTCAACCCGGGCTTCCTTTTCAAACAAGACCGATGCCACCAAAATATTCATGCTGTATACCAGCACACTCAACCCAAAAGAAAGCGCCAATCCCGCCAATTTTTCCTGAGAATAAGTCTGATTGAAAGAATTGAGGATCGTACACGGAGTCGCCACCATTAAAAGAAGGCTGGAAAGCCGGGCTGTGGTCTCCTCATTGATCGTTTTGTTTTTCGTCAAGCCAAAACCCACGGCCATCATGACGAACATCTTGATGATCTGATTAAAAATCGTGACTGCAGAATCCATAATCTCCCCCTAGTTCCCCTAGAATCACTTTCTATTATATACCTTTTTAAAAGAAAGTCACTCTTCCAGCGGAAAACAAAAAAAGAAACGATTCTTTTGTAAAAAGCGCTTCTTTTCTTCTTTGACTTTTAGTCTTCTTCCCGTTCCTCTTTCGGATGCGGATGATGTGGGCGATGCGGATGCGGTGGTTCTTCTTCCTCGTTTTCCCAGTTTTCCTTCAGCTTTCTCAAGATCCCCAGCAGCTGTTGTTTTTCTTCTTCATCCAAAGCCTCAAACAAGGACTTCTGGGGTTCCTTTTTCTGCAGCGCCTGCAGCGCTTGAGCCCCCTGTTCGCTCAGCGAAACCACGATATTCCGGCGATCTTCTTCCAGTCGTGTTCGTTCGATCAGACCTTTTTCCTCCAGTTTGATCAGCAATTCACTCAAAGAAGCCGGACGAATCTCAAACTGATCTGCCAGATCACGCTGATGAACATGACCGATTTCCTCCAGCCTTTTCAGCACTCGATGCTGGCTCTGCTTTTTTTCTTTTCGATGCCGCAACAAATGAGCACAGCGCATAAACAGCTCCTTCAGTTCCTCTTCTTGCGTATTTTCTTCCACATCGTGATTTTCACACAGTGGACAGATGTCTTCATCCCTTTCTTCGTTTTCTTCCCATTCCTTCATCGAAATCGTTCCTCCTCTTCTAATCAATAAGGTACCTTTACATTGAAAGTTCAACCAAAATTCTCCCAAATGTCAAGGTACCTTATTGATTTTATTTGACTGCTAGCTCAAAATAGCGATCCAGCCAGCGTCCGACCCCTTCTTCCTGATTGGACGCGGTGATATCATCCGCCGCCGCTTTGATCATTTCAGAAGCATTGGCCACCGCCACTCCGATTCCGCATTGCCGGATCATCCCCAGATCATTCAAGTCATCGCCAAAGGCAATCGTATCCTGCAGATCGATCTTTAAAGCTGAACACAAGGCCTTTACACCGTAAAATTTGTCCGCCTCTTTTGAAAGGATCACATGAAACCCCGGTTCTTTGAGACTGCTCACCCTGCGGCAGCCGTAGTCATCAACATCGATGGCCTCCATCTCTTTCTCTTTCATGGAAAAAGCTTTGATATTTTGGATCTCACGTAAGTCAAATGAGCGCATATCGCAATAATCATTGATCCCTGGCTGAGCAAACTGCGGATTGTTGGTCAGCATATGATCAGGGTATGCCACCGACAGCGACATTCCTTCAATTTTCAAAAGCTCCTGAACCAGCAAACCTACCTTTTTTTCATCGATCGGCACCTGCGCCAGGATCTTTCCCTGATAGTACGTCACACTGCCGTTAAGCGCAATCAATCCGCAAGCCTCCACCTGTTTCAAATATTTTTCACAACGGCGGATCGCCCGTCCGGTGGCTAACACGATCTTTCCGCCCCGCTTTCGATAGCTAGCCAGGACCCGCTGTGTCCAGGCTCCGATTTGATGATCGTCTTGCAGCAGCGTTTTATCCAAATCCAAAATGACCATGCTTTTTTCTAAAATCATTTTCCTTGTCTTCCCCTCGTCTTCTGAATCCGATTTTTTCACAAGAGCATCAACAGCCATGCAGTTCCTCTATGATTCTTCAGCTTTATTTTCATCAGCACATTCAATCCAGAACAGTTCATTCCATTTATCTTTTCCCTATCCAATCCAAAAGCGGATTTTAAACAATTGGGCTCATAAAAGCAGCACAAAAATCTTTAGGCTGTTTGATTCGCTGCTTATTTTGAATTTCTATCCTTCATATGCGGAAACAGCAGTACCTCACGAATCGACTCCGATCCAGTCAGAAGCATGACCAAACGGTCAACCCCCAAGCCGATTCCCCCGGTTGGCGGCAAACCATATTCCAGAGCTTCCACATAATCCACATCCATCTCACTGGCTTCATCATCCCCCAGTGCCTTCAGCTCCAGCTGTTTTTCAAACCGCTCCCGCTGATCGATCGGATCATTCAGCTCGCTGAATGCATTGGCATACTCATGACCGTCAATAAACAGCTCGAAACGGTCCGCAAAGCGCGGATCCTGAGCATTTTTCTTTGCCAATGGCGAAATCTCGACCGGATGTCCATAAACAAAGGTCGGCTGGATCACCTTGTCCTCACAATACTTCTCATAGAACAGGTTGATCACATGGCCTACGGTCTGCTGATGCTTTTCCACTTCAATGCCATGTTCCTTGGCCAACGCCAACGCTTCTTCCACGCTCATCGGCTGCCAGAAATCGACTCCGCACTCCTGTTTAATAAAATCCACCATATGCAGACGCTGAAACGGAGCATTCAGATTAATTGTCTTGCCATTGTATTCCACTTCGGTCTTGCCAATGGCTTCCATTGCTACCGAACTGACCAACCCTTCCGCCAGATCCATCATTCCGGATAGATCCGAATAGGCGACATAAGCCTCGACCGTTGTAAACTCCGGGTTATGCATCGAATCCATGCCCTCATTGCGGAAAAGCCGCCCGATTTCATAAACCCCTTCAAGCCCGCCGACAATTAGTCGTTTTAATGGCAGCTCGGTCGCGATCCGCAAATAGAAATCCATATCCAAGGTATTGTGATGGGTCACAAACGGACGAGCCGCTGCCCCGCCCAAAATTGGCTGAAGCACCGGTGTCTCCACCTCGATCAATCCCTGATTGTCCAGATAATGCTGGATCGCCCGAATGATTTTCGGGCGGGTCATCGCGATCCGCCGGCTGTCCTCATTCATGATCAAATCAACATACCGTCTTCTATAGCGCTCCTCGACATCCTGAAGTCCATGGAATTTCTCCGGAAGCGGACGCAAAGCCTTGGAAAGATGGGTATATTCCTCCGCTTTGACCGATAATTCTCCGGAATCGGTCTTGCATACCATTCCTGCAATGCCCACAATATCCCCAATATCATTGGCCTTGAAAATTTCATACACCGCTTCGCCAACCACGCCTTTGTTGACCACGATCTGGATCTGTCCATCCCGATCCTGAATGTGCATGAATCCCAGCTTGCCCATCCGGCGTTTGGTCATGATCCTTCCAGCAACGCGGACATGGACCTGTTTTTCCTCCAGTTCCTCCTTGCTGCACGCTCCATACGTCTGACGCAAATCCAAGGAACGATGGGTCCGCTCGAAGGCCTGTCCAAATGGATCGATGCCTTTGTCCTTGAGCTCCTGCATCTTCTTGCGGCGAACCAGTTCCTGTTCTGATAAATTCTGTGTCATAAATCCTCCTTCATTCCATAAAAAAACTCCCGTCCAGCAGGGACGAGAGTTCTCATCGTGGTACCACCCTTTTTCATGAAAGAATCACTTCTTTCACCTTAGCGACTTCTGCAAGTCTGCCTTTAACGCAGGCCTGCGCACCAGCTCCAAGTCTTTTTTCCTTCCCCATCCGCGGCCCGCTTCCACCTTTTCGGGCTCTCTTGACGCTTCCTAAGGAGCTACTCTTCTCTTCATCGCCGTGGTTATCGCTTTGATTATAGGCATTCAGGCCGCATTTGTCAACTCATTCAAGTTCAAAAGCTCCGGTATAAAGCTGATAATACCGGCCTTTCTGAGCAATCAAATCCTCATGATCGCCGCGCTCAATGATCCGGCCTTGATCCAGTACCATGATCGCATTGGAATTACGTACCGTGGACAGCCGATGGGCAATGACAAAGACCGTTCTTCCGTCCATCAGCTTGTCCATTCCATGCTGAACGATCGATTCTGTCCGCGTATCGATGCTGGACGTCGCTTCATCCAGAATCAATACCGGCGGATTGGCAATCGCCGCCCGAGCAATCGCCAGCAGCTGACGCTGACCCTGAGAAAGGCTGCCGCCATCCTGAGTCAACACGGTATCATAGCCCTGCGGCAAATGCTGGATGAAATAATCCGCATTCGCCAGCTTCGCCGCCGCATGAACTTCTTCATCCGTCGCATCCAGCCGGCCATACCGAATGTTGTCGGCAACCGTTCCGGTAAACAGATGCGTATCCTGCAAAACGATAGCCAGAGAATGCCGCAGATCAGCCTTTCGGATCAATTTTACATCAATGCCATCATAGGTGATAGAGCCCTTCTGAATATCATAGAAACGATTGATCAGATTGGTGATCGTTGTCTTTCCTGCCCCCGTAGCACCCACAAAAGCCAGTTTCTGACCAGGCTTTGCAAACAAGCTGATATCATGCAGCACGATCTTGTCATCGGTATAGCCAAAATCAACATCGAAGAACCGAACATCGCCCTTCAATTCGACATAGCTGATTGTCCCATCGGGATGCGGATGCTTCCAGGCCCAGTGATTGGTTCTTTCTTCAACCTCACGGATCGTTCCATCCTCCTCGATCCTGGCATTGACCAAAGTAACGATTCCTTCATCCACTTCCGGAACCTGATCCATCACTTCAAAGATCCGTTCGGCTCCTGCCAAGGCAGAAATCACGTTAGAAAACTGCTGGGTGATCTGATTGATCGGCATTGTAAACTGCTTGGTAAATTGTAAAAACGAGGCAATACCTCCCAAGGTCAAAGACCCCACGCCCAGCAGCGCAAAGACGCAGCCCACCATGGCGGTAATCCCATACGTCGCATGTCCCAAGTTGGCCGAAATCGGTCCCAGAATGTTCGCAAAGGAGTTGGCTTTGGTCGCAGCATCACACAGCACTTCATTCATCTTTCTGAATTCTTCCTTGGAAATTTCTTCCCGGCAGAATACCTTGACGACCTTTTGACCTTCGATCATCTCTTCAATATAACCATTGACCGCTCCCAGCTGCTTCTGCTGCTTAGAAAAATATTTTCCGCTGCGAGCGCCGACCCAGCCGGAACAACGAATCATCGCCAGAAACAGAAGACCGGTAATGATGCTCAGTTCCCAGCTCAGCATGATCATCGACACGCCGACAGAAACGATCGTCACCGCTGAATTCATCAGCTGCGGAATCGTCTGTCCCAGCATCTGCCGCAGCGTATCGGTATCGTTGGTATAACGGCTCATCAGCTCGCCATGGGTATGCGTATCAAAGTAGCGAATCGGCAGGGTTTCCATCTTTTCAAACATGTCATCCCGTACCTTTTTCAAAACGCCCTGAGAAATATTGACCATGATCCGATTGTACAGCCAGCTGGACAGCACCCCGCACGCAAAGATCATCGCCAGCCGGCTCATCGCCGCCAGCAAAGCGCCAGTATCCAAGACCCCGATACTAATAAACGGTTCGACATACTCATCCAGCAATGTTCCAAGAAACAAGGTACCCTGAACGGACGCAAACGCCGAGATCAAAATAGCAAGGCAAACGATGAAAAACGGGAAAGAATAATAACGGAAAATATAACGGATCAAACGTCCCAGCGTCGCCGCAATGTTTTTTGGCTGCTGGATCACACCCCGTCCGCCTGGACCCCGCATCGGTCCATGAATCGGTCCTCGATTACTCATCTATATTTCCCCCTCTCATCTGTGTATCGTAAATTTCTTTATAAACCGGTGAAGTCTTCATCAGCTGCTCATGATTTCCCATGTCCATGATTCTTCCTTCATCCATGACCAAAATCAGATCCGCATCCTGAACCGATGAAATTCGTTGGGCAATGATCAGCTTGGTCGTATCCGGGATCTCCTCCCGGAATGCTTTTCGAATCAACGCATCCGTTTTCATATCCACCGCGCTGGTCGAATCATCCAGGATCAAAATCTTTGGTTTTTTCAGCAAGGACCGGGCAATGCACAGCCGCTGCTTCTGTCCGCCGGAAACATTTGTTCCACCCTGTTCAATATAAGTGTCATAGCCTTTTGGAAATGCTCTGACAAATTCGTCTGCCTGCGCCAGCTTGCACACCCGGATCATTTCCTCATCCGTGGCCTGTGGATTGCCCCAGCGCAGATTGTCTTTGATCGTTCCTGAAAACAGCACATTCTTCTGCAGAACCATCGCAACCTCTGAGCGCAGCGTCTCCAAATCATACTGACGGACATCGACTCCGCCCACCTCGATCGATCCCTCGATCACATCATACAGACGGGCAATCAGCTGTACCAGCGTACTCTTAGAGCTTCCTGTTCCGCCAAGAATTCCCACCGTCTGACCGGAATATACCTTGAAATTCGCATCAATCAAATGCAGCTTCTCCTTATCTTTGAAATAACTGAAGGAAACATGCTTAAACTCAATGTCGCCATTCTCCACTTTCATGATTGGATTCTGCGGATTAACCAGATCCAGCTTTTCATCCAGCACTTCCAAGACCCGCTTGCCGGAAGCCTGCGCCATCGTAATCATGACAAAGACCATGGAAAGCATCATCAATGACCCCAGAATGGACATGATATAGGTGTACAAGCTCATAAATTGACCGGTCGTTAAAGATCCTCCCACAATCATGGAGGCTCCAAACCAGGCAATCGCCAAGATACAGCAATACATTGAAAACTGCATCAGCGGACCGTTCAAAGCCAAAAGCTTTTCAGCACTTACCGAAAAGTTTCTCAATTCGCCAGAAGCACCCTTGAATTTTTCAATCTCATGATCTTCCCGAACATAGGCTTTTACGACTCGGATCGAAGCCAGATTCTCCTGAACGACGCGATTGAGCACATCATACTTTTTAAACATTTCTTTAAATTTAGGAAAAGTTCGGCTCATGATAAAACCCAGCGAACACCCTAAAAATGGAATTGCTACCAAAAAAATCAGACTCAGTTTCCAGCTGATTTGAAAAGCCATGATCACCGAAAAAATCATGGTCAGCGGAGCTCGAAAAGCCATTCGGATCATCATCTGAAAGGCATTCTGCAAGCTGGTAATGTCGGTAGTCAGACGAGTCACCAAGCTGGAAGTCGAAAACCGGTCAATGTTGGCAAAAGAAAAGTCCTGAATTTTTTCAAACATCGCCTGTCTCAAATTTCTCGCAAACTTTGCCGAAGCACTCGCCGCAAATTTTCCCGCCAAGGATCCAAAAATCAATGAAAGAATGGCCATCAAAAAAATAAGGCATCCAATCTTCACAACATAATGAATATCCCCTTTTTCCAAACCGTTATCGATAATCATCGCCATCACGATTGGAATCAAAATTTCCATCAATACTTCCAAAGCAATAAAAACCGGTGCTAAAACCGCATCTCTTCTTACTTCCCGAGCATAATGTGAAAGTCTTCTAATCATCTTTTTTCCTCCTGTCTTTTTCTCTTTAATTACTTAGCTGCTCAATCAAAATATCCAACAAATCAGAAAAACGTTTCTGATCTTCTCCCAGAAGCATCCCAAGCTGTTCCTCAAACTGACTGATTCGTTCCCCGATCTCATTCTCAATCTGTCTGCCTTTTTCTGTAAGAATCAGTTTTTTTAGACGGGCATCCGAATCAACCGAAACACGCTGGATTAATCCATTTCTTTCTAGCTGCTGGACAAGATTCGTCACGGAAGAACGACGAATATGGAATTCATTTTCCACATCACGCTGATAAACATCCTTATTTAAAGAATGATCCGCAATAAAATGCAAAAGACGGGACTGTGGTCCGCTCACCCCCGCTTCCTCAGTCAAATTCCCAATAATTCTACGAATGATATAAGAAAGGACAATGACTTTTCTTCCAGAATGCTCCATATCAATCCCTCCTTTTTGTTAGAAGTCTAACATAAATTATTCTACTCATTTTTTCAGGGCTGTAAATCAACAAATACAAGAATTCACCGATTCTTCACAAAGTGAAAAAATCCAAAAAAAAAGACCGGTTGACCCAGTCTTATCATTGATATAAAAAGATACTTGGAAACAGAAATAAATAAGGGGCGGTACCAATTCCAAGAATCAGTGCTGCTTTTTTCTTTTCCGCAGCGCTCCAATCCAGCTTTCGAAAACTAAACCGGAAATTCAGCCAAACGATCCCAACCCCGCACACCGCCGTAGCCAAAGCAGCGATCAACAAAGCGGCAAAATGCGAAAAAGGATTAAACAGCAGCGCATAGATCAGCGGATCCTCCAGCCGCATCGACAGCAGCAGCAAAATCGCTGCTCCAGCAACATCCACCAGATAGCCGATTGCATAGATCTTCCAAAAGCACTTTTTCCAGGTTTCTTTAAAAGGGCGGCGGACACTTCGGCAAGCCAGTGCCAGCACACCGGAATCCATCAGTGCATTCATCAGCAGGGATAAAAAGAAAATCAGCGTCCCCGGCAAAAACAACACCAACCAAATTGGAAAAAACACATTATAATAGCGAATATTCTTCATTCCACTTTTCCCCTATCTTTTTGAAATGGGATCATTGCCTGCATCAGCATTTCCGGATCGGCCTCACTATAAAAACACACCAAATGATCCCATCCTAATCCTACAAGATGATTAAAGCGGATCAAAATACGTTGAAATCCTCTTTTTTTTAAAGCCAGTTCCTTCAGCATAGGGCCATCTAAACAAATCAGCACTTGATTTCCCCGCCGCCGAAGCCGTATCCGATCGATCCTTTCCCAAGGAATCTTTCCCAAAGCCAGCCAATGGGACGCATTCAGGATCCCTGTTGGATCGATCCGAATCAAAACACGAGAACTCTTCATTGCGTCATAGCGAACCGCAATTTGTACCAGACTCATAGCGATCCCCAATCCCATCAAGATTCGATACAGCCAACAAGAGGACAGCGGAAACAGGGTCAATAAAAGAAATAGGACCCAAACGACCCCATTAGCGATCAATCCCGCACGATTTTTCTGTAACGATGATAGAATTTCCATCTTTTATCTCCTCTTCCTCTTTTATTTGCTGAAGCCATTTTCCGCAGCGATCCAAAAAGCCGGCTGATTGCTCTGCCTGTTCCTCCTTTGACAGGGCAAGGAATTCACCATACCGCGTCAACAATTCATTTAATTCAACATAAGAGCTCACCTTGGTCAGCAGGTCTTTCATCCGATTATTAAAAGGCATCCCTTGAATATACCAGCAGGCATGGCCCCGCATTTCCTTGATGGCCACGGGCTCTGCCTTGATCTGCATCAAACGCCGGGCATGCTCCAGGATCCATTGCAGCTTTTCTTCTTCGCTTTGGAGTTGCATTGACTCATGGGAAAGCCGGGCATTCACCCGCTGAATCAGCCAGGGATCCCCCAGCACCCCACGGCCGATCATTACCGCATCACAACCGGTTTCCTGCAGCCGACGTTCTGCCTCGATCGCACTTTGAATATCTCCGTTGCCGATGACTGGAATGGAAACCGCTTCTTTCACCCGTTTGACCCAGCTCCAATCCGCTTTCCCTGTATACATTTGCTCCCGCGTGCGGCCATGCAGGGCAATCGCACTGGCCCCGGCTTTCTCCAGCCGCTGTGCCAGCTGTACACAACAGATCGAGTGCTCATCCCAGCCCAGACGCATCTTGACGGTCACCGGCTTGCGCACCTCCTGAACGATCGCATGCACCAGCTCCACTGCGGCCTCGGGCCGTTTTAAAAGCGCCGCCCCGGATCCCACACTCACGATTTTTTTCACCGGACACCCCATATTGATATCAATGAGATCGCATTCTGTTTGCTGATCCAGATATCGGGCCGCTGTGATCATCGAATCCAAATCATGGCCAAACAACTGCATCGTCAACGGATGTTCCTCTTTATCCATCCGAGTCATCTCCAGCGTTTTTTTATCATGATAGGCAATCGCTTTATCCGAAACCATTTCGGTATAAATCAGACCGGCTCCAAATTGCCGGGCAATGGAACGAAACGCCAAATTAGAAACCCCCGCCATCGGCGCGATAACAATCGGATTGGCAATGTCAACCTCTCTTATTTTCCACATGCAGCTTTAAACTCCAGAATAGTTTTCAGATCATCCTCACTAAACAAGTAGGCCCGATTGCAGAATTCACATTTGACCTCACAGCCATGATCTTCTTCCAGCATTTCCTCTAAATCAGAGCGCTTCAGCGTTGTCAGTGCCCCATAAAACCGTTCTTTGCTGCAGTCACAATGCCATTGGATCGACTGTTTTCCAAGGATCTCTGCATCCGAAAACAATGATTTCACGATCGCTTCAGCCGTCATTCCCTCATTGACCATCGATGAGATCGGACGCAGATGCGCGATGGCAGCCTCCGCCATCGCAATCTGCTCTTCTCCGGCATCTGGCAGCACCTGGATCAGCAGCGCTCCGGCTGCCTGGACCGAATTGTCCGGATTGACCAGTACTCCGACCGACACCGCCGAAGGCGTCTGTTCAGAAATCGTATAATAAGCAGCAAAATCCTCTCCAATCTCTCCGCTGATTAAAGCCACCTGACTAGTAAAGCTGTCCTTCATGCCCAAGCTGCGAGTGACCTTCAAATAGCCCTGACTGCCCACAGAAAGTCCCACTGCCAATTTTTTGCTTTGATTGTACTGCAAAAACTGATGGGGATCTCCCACAAAGCCGCGGACATTGCCATTTCCCCAGCCTTCTGCCATGATCGTTCCAATCGGTCCATGACCATTGATCTGGATCGTCACTTTATGCTGCGCCTCTTTTTCCATGCAGCCCATGATCGCCGCCATCCCCAGTACCCTGCCCAAGGCCGCAGCAGAAGTTGGCCACAGATCATGCTGTTTTCGAGCCGTTTCAGCCAGATCGGTCGTTGTTGCCGCAATCACCCGGATTTTTTGATTGCACGCTACTGCCTTTACCAGTTCGTCCTTCATGCCGTCCTCTCCTTGATTGGATGTTTTTTCGCTGGAACGATCTCGATCCAATATCCATCCGGGTCCTCAATAAAATAAATTCCCATCGCCGGATTCTCAAAACAGATACAGCCCAGATCCCGATGCAGCGCGTGCATTCGTTCATATTCATCCGTTACCAATGCCAGATGAAATTCTTTTTCCCCCAAATCATACGGCTCAGTCCGATCCTTTAACCAGGTCAGTTCCAATTCAAACCCAGTGGTATCCTCCATCAGATACACGATCGTAAATGCTTCTTTCTTTGTTTCCCGTACCACATGCAGATTCAGCGCCTTTCGATAAAATTCCAGACTGCGTTCCAGATTGAAAACATTAAAATTAAAATGCGCAAACCGCAGCATTCTTCCGCCTCCTTATCAGCATTTTTATTATACCTGAAAGCTTCCTTTGATGCTAGCGCATTAGACCGATTCTTCAGGTCTTGCCTGAAGGATTCTTTCTATATGCAAGGCAAGGATTCCAATTTCAGTTTCATGGACAGTAATTCCCCAATTTTCCTGCAAAGAAGCCAAAATTTCCAGCGAAAGCGCATAAGCAAGCGGAAAAACCCGCTTTGCATAGCCGTTGATATCCGGCTGCCCTGAAACTGCCTGGTTTTGACGAGCCAAAAGATAGCACAGATGAACCAACAGCCGTGAATAGCTGAAACTATTCAGATCGATCTGCAGGGACCAGTCTTTTTCCAGACAATGGACTCTGTTTTCAAGCCATTCCCATAGAGATGGTACCCCTTGATCCTTTTTCTTCCATGTTTCTATTTCCGGAAAACAGGACTGTTCTGATTGGTTTTGACGTTCTTCTTCAAAAAGAACATATTTGGCTGCAGCAGCCTCATGAATTTCAATCTCTGCTTCCGGTCTTTGATTATATCCAATTCCAGTCGCAAGAAAAATAACCTCCTAATCTTTTTTCAGATCCACGACCAACAGCGCATTGTTGTTCAAAACCTTTTTGACTCTGTACATGAAACCCCTCTTAGCGGATTATGGCCACCGTGTCTTCATGAGTTATCGTACCCCTTTTTTTCCATTCCATCAGAGGCTTTTCCTCTAAATTTGTAAAAACCAGCATCGTGGCTGTATTTTTGCCATTTTTCTGAAGAAAATCAAGATCCGCCTTCAGTAATCTTTCCCCTGCCTGAACAGACTGTCCCTCTTTGACCAGCACTTCAAAGCCTTGACCCTCCAGCTGTACCGTATCAATTCCAACATGGATCAGCATTTCCAAGCCAGAAGCATGCCTGAGCCCCAGCGCATGACGCGTAGGGAAAATAAATTCAACCACTGCTTCACAAGGTGCAAAAATATCCCCATGATTCGGGAAAAACACGATCCCCTCCCCCCAGCATCTTGGAGGAAAAAGTCTGCTCTGGCGCCTCTGTAATCGCTTCTGCCTTTCCATCTGTCACTGCTTTAATTTCAATGGGTTCCAGCCTTTCTATTTTTGACGCATCAAGAAAAATTTCTTTTTTGCTTTGCGGATCCGCCAATAGCTCTTCTACCGAGGATTTGATTACGGATACTTTAGGACCGTAGACAATCTGAACGCCCTTTCCCTGAGCAAATATTCCAGCAGCCTGGGTTGTTTTTAAAACAGAAACATCAACTTTTTTCGGATCCTGCACCGTCACCCGCAAACGGGTCGCACAACAGTCCAGATCCAGAATATTGGCTGCTCCGCCCAGTCCCTGAATAATCTGATGCGCTTGGGATGGTTCCCTTGATGTCTGTTTGTTTTTCAAATCTTCCCGTGTATAAAGACGGGCCTCCGTCTCCCGTCCTGGAGTTTTTAAATCCATTTTTTTAATCGGCAAAGAAAAAATCAAATAATATAACACAAAATAAGCAGCCCCAACGACCACGATCCAGATCCAGTTGGTTTTTGCATTCCCCTGCAGAATCCCAAACAAAGTCAGATCAATCAATCCGCCGGAAAAAGTCATTCCGACACCTACCTGAAACCAATGCATCAAGAAATAGGCCAGGCCGGCCAGAACACAATGAACGGCATATAAAAGCGGAGCCACAAATAAAAATGTAAATTCCAGCGGTTCGGTAATCCCTGTAAGCATGCTTGTCAAAGCCGCACTCAGCAGCAAACCGCCCACTGCTTTTTTCTGATCGCTTCGCGCACAGTGCAGCATCGCCAGCGCAGCTCCTGGCAATCCAAAAATCATCATCGGGAACTTCCCCGCCATAAACCGCGTCGCCTCCACTGAAAATTGAATCGTTTGCGGGTCGACCAGCTGTGCAAAGAAAACGTTTTGCGCACCTTCCACCCATACGCCGTTGACCATCGCCGTTCCTCCCACCGCTGTCTGCCAGAAAGGAATATAAAACACATGATGCAGCCCAAAGGGAATCAACGCCCTTTCCATCGTTCCATACAGCCAGGTCCCTGCCAATCCCGAATTTCTGACCAGTTCTCCAATCGCATTGATGCCTTCCTGAAGAAATGGCCAAAGAAAAAACATTCCCAGACCGACAAAAAGAAAGACTACCGCGCTCACGATAGGGACAAAGCGGGTCCCCCCAAAAAAAGCCAGCACCTGAGGCAATTCCATTTTATAGAATCGGTTATGCAGCGCAGCGACCCCTAAACCCACCAAGATTCCGCCAAATACTCCCATCTGCAGCGATTCGATCCCCAGCACCGAAGTCATCGATCCTGCTGGCAAAGAAGCCTGCATCCCACTCAATTCCAGCAAAGTACCGATGGCCACATGCATGATCATAAACGCAATCACCGCTGCCAAAGCAGCTACTTCTTTTTCCTTCTTAGCCATTCCGATTGCCACTCCCATGGCAAAAAGAACTGGTAAATTCGCAAAAACAATCTCACCGGCCTGACTCATTACAGAAAACAAAGCATAGAACCACGTGCCTTCTCCTATTACCGCAGTCAGGTGATACGCCTCCAGCATCGTTGGATTCGTCAAAGAACCCCCTATCCCTAAAAACAGACCGGCAACCGGTAAAAGAGCAATGGGCAGCATGAAGCTGCGGCCCACACGTTGTAAAATTCCGAATATTTGATCTTTCATCGTTGTATCCTTTCCTCAAGAACAGCAAAAAAAGCATCAGCGAAAATTTCCAAGTCAAACCCTGAAAAATTCGCTGATGCCTGATCGAATCAGTAACACGCTGTTCTTTTTCGATTTAACTATAATCGTGCCAATCGCAGAAAGTCAACAGGAAATAATTGCTCCTGATTCACCTAGAGTCCCTGTTGTTGGACAAAGCGATAAAAACTTTTTTCCTGTTCATCGTTCTGCCTGGAAATCGTTCCAACCAAAGCCGTATAGATCAAATATTCTTCTTCTCCATCCAGCTCAAACAATTGATTGCCGCATTGTTCATTAAATGAAGCCACCCCGCAGGTTCCCAATCCCAATGCCGCACAGGCTAAATAAAGGTTCTCGCCCACATGACCAACATCCATCAAGATCACCCGATGAGCATCAATTCCATAACGCCACTCACAGCGATAGGGAACCACTGACCAGTAAAAGACGACGCTGGCCTTAGCCCCCCAGCTTTGTCCATTCAAACTGTCGCTAATGATCTGTGCACTCCCTGCAATTTCTCCCAAATATTCCAAAGCATGCTCCATCGGCAGATAATGGTAGCGTCCAGGAGCCAATCCCTCGACCTGCTGCACAAGCAAATACGTTTCAAAGCCGTGCCGTGCTCCGCCAGAAGGAACCGTCCGTAAAGTCGCATAGGCTTTGCCGCGGATCTCTTTAACTCCCTGCGTCGCCCAAAGCAGCCAGGATAACTGCAAAAGCGAGATCGGTTCCTGAGTATAGACCCGAGAACTTTTACGCGCACGGAAAAGCTGCGGAATCGTTTTGACAAAATCCAAAGAATCAAATTGAACCGGAAGATCAATTTGAGCATTCCTCATTCGTTTCTTAACCAGCGGCGGCTGCGTCTTTTTCAGCTGCTGATCCGTTTGATAGGAAGAGTCTTCTTTCATATCGCATCGCAAAAAATTCCGGCCCGCTTGGATCCGCGCTTTAATTTCCTTTTCTTCCATTTTTTCTCCTTTTTTCAAAGAAAGACCGATGCGCCATGGCATCGGTCCTATTCAGCTATTGCTCCATCCAGACCTTAGCCATTTCGTAATTGCTGTACTGGCTGGACATCTCATCCTCAAATGGATGGTTATGAATGTATGATTTTACCGGATAAGTCATCTGATAATCATCCAAAATGACCATCGGCAGATCTTCAGAAAGAATCCGCTGCACCTCATCGTAATACGGTTTGCGATCTTCCTCGTTAAAGAAAGTAATACCCGCATCCAATGCTGCATCCAGTTCCGGATTGTAGTAGCGAGTCAGATTCAATGAACCGGTCGTATGCACACGGTTACGGATAGCGGAAATATCCGGTCCCTGTCCGCCCGAGCACATGGCGATATCGAAATCATAATTATCGATAACTTTGGTCATCCAAGCTCCCATTTCAAGGATACTCAGTTTGCAGTCTATTCCTATTTCTTTAAGATTATCCTGGACTACCGTCGCAATATCTTTAAAGCTTCCCGAATCAAACGTCGTCAGCTCACAGGAGAAATAATAACCGTTGGCATCCTGCGTATAGCCGGCTTCTTCCAACAATTTCTTCGCCGCCTCGACATCCCGTTCCGGAATCTTGTAATCATCATTAAGCGCCCAGTCGAAAACCGGAGAAATGTAATATTCAGCCGGAGCACCAAATCCTTTATCCGCCTTGGTTACGATTGCTTCCCGATCCATCGCCAGATTGATCGCCTCGCGGACCCGGACATCGCTGAAGATGCTGTCTTCATCAATGTTAAAGGACAAATAGGTTCTTGAAGTTCCTACATGATCATAGGTCCGGTAATTCTCTGTATCGTCAATCAGATCCTGCAGGTTTGCAGCTGGAGTTCTAGTCTGAATGTCATCAAGTTCGCCGCTCAGATACGCCTGATAAGCCGTCTGCGCATCCGGAATGATCGAAACGATCAGCGTTTCAATATACGGCGCTCCATCAAAGTAATCTTCATTGCGGGTCATCGTGATCGAAGAGCCGCTTTCATAGCTGACAAACTTGAATGGTCCGGTTCCAACCGGATTCATGTTGTACGGATTCTGGCTCCAGTCGGTTCCATCATTGTACAGATGCTCCGGCATGATCCACACGCCCAGCCAGCTCA
>CALVGQ010000045.1 GCA_944327135.1 uncultured Erysipelotrichaceae bacterium
CGAACCTGCGACCTTTTGAATCGGAATCAAATACTCTATCCAACTGAGCTACGGGCGCGTGTCTTTTATTATATTAAAGAGAAACCCGTCAAATGTCAAGTCTTCCCGAGATTTTTGACCCATAAAAACAGACAATTCCGTGTCAGGATTCATAGTATCCTTTTTTTAGCAGCTTCCCTGCACGCTTCATCCATACTCCCTGGGCCATGACCGAATCAATCGTAAGATCCTTTGAAACAAGCAGCAGATCGGCATCCATCCCCTCTTTGAGCTCACCTTTGCCTTTCAATCCTAATCCCACCGCAACATTTCGCGTCATACAGTTCAACGCTTCCTCCAAGGGGATCGCATACTCCAGTACCATCCGCTGCAATTCCTGATGTAAGGCACTAACGCTGGAGACACCGATCTCGATACAACGTCCCTGTTCATCATAGCGTGACCAGCTGCCCTGGCCATCTGAACTCAAGGTTAAATGAGTTAGATCGGCCTTGGCCTCTTTATAAACGAGATAGGCTTCCGCAAAGGGACGATTTCCACAGGTGCAATCGATCCAGCCGCCCCGCTTGGCAAATCGAAGTGCTTCTTTAAACAGCTGCGGATTCCGTGTAACATGCGTTGGACGAAACAAGGATATCGGTAGATCGGTCTGATTCAGCGCCGCTTCGATCAGCTGTAATCCTGCTGCTTCATCGCCCAGATGCAAGACCAGCACTCCCGCCTTTTTCGCCAGCATGCCCGCCACACGAACCTCACTGGCCAAATGGATCAGCTCTTCCAATGTCACATGACTGCTGCGATGGTCGGATAACGCCAGCTTACAGCCGATCATCTCTTCTATAAACATGAGATCTTTGGCCACGCTTCCTGTCAGGGTAACACTGGGATACCCATACGATCCAGTCGTACAAAAAACGCTTAATCCTTCTTCTTTCAGTGCTTTTGCTTTGCTTAAAAGGTTCTCGATGCTGCGCGAATAGCCATCGGTTCCCAATAACCCCAGCACTGTCGTCACGCCTCCTTCAATTAGCTTGGACAACTGGACCTCCGGCGTTTTCGTCGCAAATCCGCCTTCCCCTCCACCGCCAGTCAGATGCACATGCTGATCGATCAGTCCCGGGATACACAAAAGCCCGCTGCCATCCACCTGCTCATAAGGTCCCTCTCTCAATGAATCTTCTATAGCCAGAATTTTTCCTCCTCCAATCAAAAGATCTTTTTTCCCTTCATAGGAAGGCGCATACAATTCAACATTTTTGATCTGGATCATTTCTCAAATTCCCCCTTTTCATTTCATTTTACCATGAATTTCAAAAAGAAAAAGTCCTGCGTCTTTATGATTGGGGTATGCTATAATGAACAGGTACGAATGGGGGCATTTCATGGAACTCAAATGGAATCTGGAACCAAAACAGCTGGATGAATTCGTTCTGAATCATCCCAACTGTCATTACGGAAAAACCAGCATGTGGGCCGAAGTCAAAAAGATCCAGGAGCATTTCCGGCCTGTTTATGTCGGGCTTTGGGATCAAGGACAGCTTCAAGCTACTGCGGTGCTGCTCTGTCAGAAAAAATGGGGAGTGCGATACGCCTATATTCCCTGGGGACCTTGTCTGGATTATCAGAATACGGATCTGCTGCAGGCGTTCTGTCATGGGTTAAGACGGTATGCCGAAAAAAATCATCTGGCTTTTATCCGCCTCGATCCCAACGTTCGCCGCACCCTAGAAGACGGCCATAGCAATGAGGCAATTACTCAAGCACTGATTGCCGCCGGTTTTCAGCATAAAGGCTATGGCTACGGCTACGATGGCAGCTGGAGCAATCGTTACACGCTGATGATCGACATTACCCCGGACTATCCGCAGATCCAGCAGCGATTTTCTTCGGCTCGCCGTTCGGCCATCAAAAAGCACAATGTTTACTGCATCCATACCGAGCAAGCCGACGCTTCCCGACTGGATGTTTTATGCCGGCTAGAAGCCATCCTGGCAAAAGAAAAAGGCTTCACTCCCCATCAGCCGGAATTTTTTCAGACGATCATGGATCATTTTCCAGATCACCATGTCTACGCAGTGTCCACCCTGGATCTGGACCAATCGATCGAAAAAATCGATGCCGAGCTTCAATCGAAGAAATATGCCAAGGACCCGGAAGCCCGGGCCGCCAAAGAAAAAAGCCGGCATGAGCTGATCGAACTAAAAAAGAAATACGGCCATCAGGTCGAAATTGCGGCCGGACTGTTTCTGTTTGCCAACAAAACCAGCTGGGATCTTTATCTCTACAAATGCAGTGATTTTAACTTTATCAATGGAACGGACGAAATTCATCAATTCATGATCCAGACGATGAAAGAACATGGCGTCGAACGCTACGACATGTGCGGCTTCTCCGGATCCACCGATCCTCATGACCCTTACTACGGTCTTTATCTTTATAAATCCTCCTTTGGCTCTAAGATCGTAGAACATCTTGGAGAATTCAATTTCATCCGTCAGCCCTCGGCCTTTGAACGCTTTTGCAAAGCCGATCGGCTCTGGCGCAAGGTTCGCCGGAAAATCGGTTATCTAACTCATTATCAGAAAAAAAGAACTGAGCAATCTTGAAGTGAACCCCTTGTTTTAAACAAGGGAAGTTCGCTTCCTCTCAGTTCTTTTTTATGCCTGAACAGCCGTTTCCTTTTTCAGCATCCGATGATATCCCAAGAGGAAACATAAAAGATGCACGCTAAACGTCAAAAGCCAGGAAATCGGATAGGAGATATACAGACTAAACAGCGTATGCTCCGCCTGGAACACGGTCATGATCCAGATGACCCGGAAAGCACAGGCGCCTGTCAGCGACACCAGCATCGGAATGATCGAATATCCCAGGCCTCGCAAGCTGCCACAGCAAACATCCATCAGACCGCACAAGAAATATGGCGCACAAACCAAAGAAAGACGAATCAGACCGAAACGGATGACCTCCGGATCATTGGAATAAATATTCAGCAATAAACTGCCCAGAAAATAGGCTCCTTGACCCAGGACCAGGCCAATTACCGTCACAATGCCAAGACAATACAGCAAGATCTTTTTGATTCGGGCGAAGTTCTTTGCCCCATGATTCTGACTGGTAAAGCTCAAACAGGTCTGATAGATCGCATTCATGGCCGTATACACAAAGCCTTCAATGTTGCTGGCGGCCGTATTGCCCGCCATGACCGTCGACCCAAACGAATTCACCGAAGACTGGATCAGAACATTGGAAATGCTAAACACAATGCCCTGCAGCCCCGCCGGCAAACCGATCCGCAGCATCTGTTTTAATTTGTCTGGATGCAGCTTGAGCTTCTCTTTATGAAGCTGACACATTCCCTCCATATGCAGCAGACAAAGCACGATCAGCACCGCCGAAATCGCCTGCGAAATCACCGTCGCAATCGCTACGCCGGCCACTCCCATTTTAAACACGATGACAAAAATCAGATTAAAAATAACATTCACGATGCCCGCAATCGACAGAAAATACAACGGCCGCTTGGTATCCCCGATCGCCCGCAGAATGGCTGCCCCGAAATTATAAACCATAAAGGCCGGCATCCCAACAAAATAAATCCGCATATACAAAACCGAATGAGCGATTACATCCTCCGGCGTCCCCATAATTTCCAAAAGCGGTTTCGCAAACAGCACCCCAACAAAAATCATCAGAACCCCGCCAATGATCGAAACCATGATCGACGTATGAACGGTCTCCTCTGTATTTTTCGCATCCCGTGCACCGCAATAACGGGCCACCAGCACATTGGTTCCAATCGAGATCCCAATAAACAGATTGACCAGCAGATTAATCAATGCGCTAGTCGAACCGACCGCAGCCAAAGCATGGCTGCCCGTGAATTTTCCTACCACCACGATATCCGCCGCATTAAACAAAAGCTGCAAAACCCCTGAAAGCACCAATGGCAGCGCATAGATCAAAAGACGGCTCAAAAGCGGGCCATGGATCATATCCATCGCATACGATTTTTTCATTCTTTCTCCCCCTTTAAAGCATACAATCTGTATTATACGCTGCTTTACTGAAAATTCAAGAAAAGAAAAAAAGTTCAAAGCATGGCATAAAATGCTTTGAACTTCTGATCAAGATCATGCCTTCAGCGGCTGTCCCTCTGCTTCCGATTTCTCCTTTTGTTTAAGCTGATTCATCTTTTGCATGGACCGCTTCAGCAAAGGATACGCCAGCACAAAGCTAGCCAGATCAGAAACCGCCTGAGCCATTTCCACGCCCGTCAATTCCAAAAACAGCGGCAGGATCAAAATCGCCGGGATAAAAAACAGTCCCTGCCGGGAAAGTGCCAGCAAAGAAGCCTCCTTGACCTTTCCAATCGCCTGCATCATCATGTTGCACAGCGTGATAAATCCAATCAATGGAAGCACCATGCACTGAAAACGCATCGCACGGGATCCGATTTCAATCACCAGCGGATCATTTTTCTGGAAAATCGCAACCAGCGTCCCAGCGTTCAAAAAGCTCAATACCGCCGCTGCCAGCAGAAAGATCGTCGTCACCTTCACACAGAACCAAAACGCCCGCTGGACCCGATCGATCAGCTGAGCCCCATAATTAAAGGCACAAACCGGCTGGAACCCTTGTCCAAAACCAGTCACGATGCTGACAATAAACTGCATGATACGGTTGACGATCGAAATCGCCGCGATGGCGGCATCCCCATAAACCCCAGCTGCCAAATTTAAGCAAATTGTTGCCACACTGGCAATGCCCTGACGGCAAAGAGACGGCAATCCGCCATTGACAATCTGCCCAAAAAGAAAGAGACTGGGTTTAAAATTACGCGGAACGATCGGAATGTTGTCTTTTCGCTGAGTTCCTAAAAACAACAGCACGAAGCCCACGATCTGGCTGAACACCGTTGCCACGGCCGCTCCCCGGATTCCCATTTGAAAACCAAAGATCAAGATCGGATCCAGCACGATATTTAAAACCGCTCCGGAAACAATGCCCACCATGGCAAAAGCCGCACTTCCCTGAAGACGCAGCTGATTGTTCAAGGTCAGCGAGCCCGTCATAAACGGCGCCCCCAGCAAAATAACCATCAGATAGTCCTTGGTATAAGGCAGGATGGTTTCTGTTGATCCTAAAATTCTTGCCAGCGGCTCCAAAAACAAAAGTCCAGCGACTGCAATCAGCAAGCCACCTGTCAAAGAAAAGACGAAGCCGGTCGTCGCCATTTCTTCTGCCTCCTGAATTCGTTTGGCTCCCATTTTCCGTGACATGTAATTGCCCGAACCATGGCCAAAGAAAAACCCCGTTGCCTGAATAATCGCCATGACTGAAAAAACCACTCCCACCGCTGCGGTTGCTGAGGTATTGATCTTCCCGACAAAGTACGTATCCGCCATGTTATAAAATGATGTCACCAGCATGCTCATGATCGTCGGCACTGCCAGCTGGCCCACCAGTTTTTCCACTGGCGTTTCTGTCATCTTGCTAAACTTAGATTGACTTTCCATGCTTTCATCCCCCTAACTTAACTTGCATATTTTAGAAAAGTCATCAAAAAAAGTCCAGTCTTTTCCCGAATCAGGAAAGTCAGGACTTTTCTTCTTTGATCCGCATCGCATAATTCTGTACGATCAGCCCTTCGATCAGCTGCAGCTGAAACGGCCGTGAAGCTTCCGACTCAATCATGGGATACAGCAATACTTCATCGATCGAACGGTCTTTTTTGATATTGGGATTGCCCGTAATCAGGATGATTTTCGGTTTATTGGTCTTTTTGAGTACCTGATGATGAAAATGACTGTTAAAGTATAACCCAAATGCAGAAAAAATCAAAATCAGATCTTCTGTATCGGTCTTTTTCAAATAAGCCGTCTGCTGCTGATAGGAAATCTTTGTCGTGATCATCTTCCCCAAAAGCATCATGTCATTCTGCAGCGCCATCGCCACCGGCTCTGCATTCAAAAGGCCAAAAGCGGCCACCTTCCGATAATGGATCAGATCCTCTACGATTCGATCCAGCACGGCATAATCCAGATTCTGTTCGATCAGACTGATTCCCTCACGAACCCGTTGGGCATAATACCTCAGATTTTCATGGCGGTTTTCAGCATGACCCAGCACCGAATAGCTGCGTTCACTATTTTGCAGCAGTTCCTTTAATTCAGTAAAATCATGCAATCCCATTTCCCGGCAAAAACGGCTGATCGAGCTATTGGATACATAACAGCTTTTAGCCAGCTCAACGATGCTCATCTTCTTGACCTCATCAAGGTGCTCCAGAATATAGCTGGCAATCTGACAATTGGTCTCATCTTCCTTCATGCTGCTCAGCACTGACAAAAACAAAACATGCAGCTTACGATTATCCAATTCCGGTCCTCCTTCCCAATGTCTCTATTTTAATATGAAATGATGAAATAATCTATTGTTTTCCTAAAAATCACTTTTTCTCACAAATTCCTTTTTCTGCAAAAAAAGGAACTCCTTTACGGAGTTCCTCATGATCATTGATCCAGCTTATTTTTTTACGTTATAGAAACAGTTCTTTCCCTGGTATTCCGCAACCGCGCCCAGCTCATCTTCAATACGGAGCAGCTGGTTGTACTTCGCGATCCGGTCAGTCCGGCTCATCGAACCAGTTTTGATCTGTCCGGCATTCAGGCCCACTGCGATATCCGCAATCGTCGTATCCTCGGTTTCTCCGGAACGATGAGAAACGACGCAGGTATAACCGGCTTTCTTGGCCATTTCGATCGCATCAAAGGTTTCGGTCAGAGTACCGATCTGATTGACCTTGATCAGAATCGAGTTCGCAATGCCCTTTTCAATTCCTTCCTTCAGGATCTTCGGATTAGTAACAAACAAGTCGTCCCCCACCAGCTGGATCTTTCCACCCAGCTTATCTGTCAGTTTCTTCCATCCATCCCAGTCTCTTTCACCCAGACCGTCTTCAATCGAAACGATCGGATATTTTTCAACCCATTCTTCATACATCGCAATCATTTCATCTGTCGTCTTGGTTCCCTGTTTGCTCTTTTCCAGATCATAGTTTTTGGTCTCTGGATTGTAGAATTCAGAAGCCGCAACATCCATCGCGATGCAGATATCTTCACCCGGAACATAGCCCGCTGCCTTGATCGCTTCTACGATCAGCTTCAATGGTTCTTCATTTCCCTCTACACAGCTTGGGGCAAAACCACCTTCATCACCCACGTTGGTATTGTAGCCTTTGCCCTTCAATACTTTGCGCAGGGCCTGGAATGTTTCAGAGCCCATCCGCAGCGCTTCCTTGATGCTCTTTGCGCCTACTGGCATGATCATGAATTCCTGGAAATCCACCGTTGAATCCGCATGAGATCCGCCATTCAGCACGTTCATCATCGGAACCGGCAAGGTCTTTCCATTGAATCCTCCAAAATATTTGTAAAGAGGAATTCCGTAATAGTCGGCAGCAGCACGGGCACAAGCCATAGAAACACCCAAAATCGCGTTTGCTCCCAGTTTGGATTTGAAATCGGTACCATCCAGATCCAGCATCACTTTATCGATAGCATTCTGATCGGTAACATCCATTCCTAACACCGCATCCGCAATCACATCGTTGACATTGCTGACTGCTTTGGTGACTCCTTTACCATTAAAACGGGATTTGTCTCCATCACGCAGCTCCAACGCTTCTCTTTCTCCAGTTGAAGCTCCTGATGGAACCATTGCCCGTCCAAAAGCACCGGACTCGGTTGTTACTTCCACTTCGATCGTCGGATTGCCGCGGGAGTCGATGACTTCACGAGCATAAACATCAATAATACTTGGCATGCAAATAATCCTCCTCATGTTATTTATTGCACATTAATTATAGCGCAGAACCCTTTATAAATAAAGACAGAAAATTCTTTTATCGATGAGTTTTACGCTTCTTTTTTGGCGTCGCCAGGATGAAACCGATTACAATCAAAAAGAGAGGCCAGTTCCTCAAAGACTGCTGCAGCAGCTGTTGAAAAAGCTCTCGCGTCAGCTGATCCCGGTATCCCAATAGAAGAAATCCGCTGATGATCAAAATTAGCCCCAACCTAGTCATCATATGTATCACCCTCTTCATTTAAACCGCTTTTTTCTGCAGATTCTGTCACTTTGCGAAAACCATCAAAAAAAGCCTTCTCTTTCTGCATCCGTACAAAAGAGAAGGCTAGTTTTACCTTTGAGCTTATTCTTCAGAGGATTCGATCAGCACTGGCTGAATATGCCAGATTTCATTGGCATACTGCTGAATCGTCCGATCGGAAGTAAAATATCCCGAACGGGCAATATTGATCAGCATCGTTCGTGCCCAGCCTGTCTGATCGGCATAACGCCGCTGAATTTCTTCCTGAGCGTTGACATAGCTCGCAAAATCCGCCAGCACCAGATATTCATCATTATGATACATCAATTCATCATAAATTTGTTTGAACTCATCCGGATTGCTGCTCCAGGAACCATCGATCAGTGAATCGATTGCCCGTCGGATCCGCTCATCCTGATTGTACCAATTCCAAGCGTTATAAGTCTTTCGAAGTTCCTTGACTTCTTCAACGGTCAAGCCAAAAATGACATCATTTTCCCGGCCGACCAGCTCATCGATTTCCACATTGGCCCCATCCAGCGTGCCCAGCGTCATGGCGCCATTCATCATGAATTTCATGTTGCCCGTTCCTGAGGCTTCTTTTCCCGCTGTTGAGATCTGTTCGGAAACATCTGCCGCATTCATCAGCACCTCAGCCATGGAAACCCGATAGTTTGGAATGAAAACGACCTTCAAATACGGACTGATGCGCGGATCCTGATTGACCGCTTCCGCAATGCTGTTGATCAGCTTGATTACTTTCTTGGCAAAGGTGTAGGCCGGAGCCGCCTTCGCCGCAAAGATAAAGGTCCGCGGAGCAATCGTGAAATCCGGTTCTGATTTCATCCGCTGAACCAGATAGATGATATGCAAGGCATTCAAAAGCTGCCGCTTATAGGCATGCAGCCGTTTGGCCTGCACATCAAAGATACTGTTTGGATCCACCTGGATCCCGGTTTCCTTCAAAATGTACTTTGCCAGGATCTGCTTGCGCTCATGCTTGATCTGCATGAAGCGCTGCTGGACCTTCGGATCATCGACAAATTTCATCAAATCATTCAGCCGGGTCAGATCATGTTCAAAATCACTGCCCAGCAGATCGTTCAGCATCGTTCTCAGCTGTGGATTGGAATACAGCAGCCAGCGCCGATGCGTGATCCCATTGGTCTTGTTGTTGAACTTGTTTGGATAGATCCGAACAAAATCCTTAAACAGATCTTCCACCAGGATCCGGGTATGCAAGGCCGCAACACCATTCACGCTGAAAGAGCCTACAACAGCCAAATTCGCCATGTGCACCTGATCATCTTTAATGATGCTGACCCGATAAAGCATGTTCGGATCATCCTGGAACCGTGCTGCCACTTCGGCCTTAAAACGCCGGTCGATCTCATCAATGATCATCCAGATTCGCGGAAGCAGCCGCTGAATAAAGCTGACCGGCCACTTTTCCAGGGCTTCTGAAAGGATCGTATGATTGGTATAGGCCATCACATGCGTCGTGATGTTCCAGGCATCTTCCCACTGGTAATGATGTTCATCCATCAGGATCCGCATCAGCTCCGGAATACACAGCACCGGATGCGTATCATTCAGTTGGATCGCTACTTTTTCATGGAAATTATCCAGATTCGGATAGACTCGCAAATGCGCCTTGACAATCGCGCTCAGTCCCGCCGAAACAAAGAAATACTGTTGTTTCAGCCGCAGCAGCTTGCCCTCATCCGTCGAATCATCCGGATAAACATTCAGGCAGATTTCCTCCAGCTCCTGCAAATACTGACGGAAATCCTTGTTGGTCGGAATGATGTCGCTGGCCTCGGCCGCCCACAGCCGCAAGGTATTGGTTTCCTTGGTTCCATTACCCACGACCGGCATATCATAAGGGACCGCCCGCACATGCTCGCAATCGACATGATTGAACACCAGCCCGCCGTTTTCATCACGGTGCATTTCAATTCGTCCATAAAATTTCACATCGACCGCATGCTTTGGCTTTCGCACTTCCCAAACATTCCCCAGCTTCAGCCATTGATCCGGAACCTCTACCTGATAACCATCCTGGATCTTCTGCTTAAACAAGCCATATTGATAGCGGATGCAGTTGCCATTGCCCGGCAGCTGCAAAGAAGCCAAGGAATCCAGAAAGCACGCCGCTAAGCGTCCCAAACCACCGTTACCCAATCCGGCATCAGACTCCAGGTCTTCCAGCTGATTGATATCGATCCCCAGATCGTTCAAGCCTTCCTTGACCAGATCATAAATGCCCAGATTCATCAAATTGTTCGTTAAAAGACGGCCAATCAAAAACTCCATCGAAAAATAATACATCTGCTTGGCCTCGTTGCGAGCTACCTGTTCCTTGGTCTCTTTCCAGTGGATCGAGGCATATTCCCGCACCATTTCTCCAAGAACCATAAATTTTTCAGTCACATGGGACTGCTCCACGGAACGGCCATACTGTTCGACCATTTTCCGTTTAAACATTTGTTTGAATTCTTCTTTGTTGTTGAACATAAAATTCCTCCAGTGCTGATTTTACCATTATTTGGCGGTTTTGTCTTGCGTTTTTTCGGGCCGCTTTCTCTTTTTTGGCATCTTTTTCTGTTCTGTTTCCGTCTTTTCTGCAGCTTTTCGAACTGGCGGCTTACGTTTTTTCACCTGCATGACGATTCCGGCAAACGGTGCGATCCGAAGAGAAATCGAATACGGCTGATGATGCGCCGGGACCTTTTCACTTTTGACAGGCTCATAATTCAGCATGTTGCAGCCCTCATAAATATCTTTTTCCGTATTAAACAGTTCCAGATAACGTCCCGATACCGGCACACCCAGACGGAAATTCTCATAGCTCACCGGCGTCATATTCAAAATAACCACAAACACATTCTTGGCATCTTCCCGCAAATAGCTGTAAATTGACTGATCGCCATTGTCCGCATCGATCCAGCGGAAATTGGTCGGATCATAGTCCCAGCAGGATAAAGCCGGATAATACTTCCACATCTTGGAAATATCCTCAAAACAGCGGGCAAAAGCCGCATGACGGGAATAGCCCAATAAGAACCAGTCATTCTCCCGTTTTTCATCAAATTCCCGGAACATACCGATCTCATTGCCCATGAAATTCAGCTTCTTTCCCGGATGCGTAAACATATACAAATACAGATTCTTGGCCTGAGCAAATTTCTGATCGTAATCGCCCCACATCTTGTCCACGATCGTTTTTTTACCATGGACGACCTCATCATGACTCAGCGGAAGCAAAAACCGTTCCGAGTAAAAATAAGCCATTGAAAAAGTCAGTTTGTTATGATTGTATTTACGGAAGATCGGATCCAATTCATAGTATTTCAACGTATCATTCATCCAGCCCAGATCCCATTTGTAGTCAAAGCCAAGACCCAGCTCATAAGTGGATGCCGTCACCTTCGGAAAATCACTGGAATCCTCCGCAATCAGCATGACCTGCGGGAAGCGTTGGGAAAGATAATAATTCATCCGCCGCACAAAAGCCAGCCCGCCCTCATTGACGCCGCGGTTGCGATTGCCGCCCCAATAAATGACATTGCTGATGGCATCCATGCGGATTCCATCGACATGATATTTATCACACCAGAACGCCACTGAGCTCATCAAGAAAGAGCGCACCTCTTCCTTCCACAAATCAAAATTCATCGTGCCCCATTCACTGAAGGCATCCTCGGTCCGAGGATACTCGTAAACTGGGGTCCCATCAAAATAACGAAGCCCATGATTGTCCTTGACAAAATGCACCGGTACGACATCCATGATCACACCGATCCCGGAACGATGCGCCTGGTTGACCAGATGCATGAACCGCTTAGGATCGCCATAGCGCGAAGTGCAGCTGTAATAACCGCTCACCTGATAGCCCCAGGAGCCATCAAACGGATGTTCATTCAGCGGCATCAGCTCAATATGCGTAAACCCCTTTTCCTTGACATATGGGATCAGCTGTTCCGCCAGCTCATCATAAGTCAGCCATTTGCCATCCTTTGTCCGCCAGGAGCCGGCATGGACCTCATAAATGCTCAAGGGACGATCAAAATTTTTAGAGCGGCCAGCCATCCACTTCTTATCCGTCCACGCAAAATCATCCAGGTCAACGACAATGCTGTTGTTTTTCGGACGCACTTCACTATAGAAGGCCACTGGATCCGATTTATCCTGCCATAATCCATCCTGACATTCGATCCGATAGCGGTATAAGCTCCATTCCTTCAATCCCGGGACAAAAACACTGAAGATCGAACTCGTCAATTTTCCCATCCAGACCGGTTTTTCACCCCAGCCGTTGAAATCCCCAATGACTTGGATATTTTTTGCTCCCGGCGCCCACACCGTAAAGCGAACGCCCGGTTCCGGTTCATGAGTCAAATGAGCTCCAAACAGCTCATAAGCATTCAGACAGTGCCCTTGATGATAGCTTTCAATAATCTTGGTCTTATTCAAAGGAATCTCCCCTCTCTTTAAAAAGGGCATAAGAAACATCTTATGCCACTCGTTCTTTCATCACCTTCTGGAAAGCTTCGGTCTTTTCCGCCGCCTCTTTCTGGGAACTGCCGCGCACACAGAAATAGATCTTGCACTTTGGCTCTGTTCCCGAAGGACGCACGGCGATCCAGCTGCCGTCCTCCAGATAGGTTTTCAGCACATCGGAACGGGTAAATCCCGTCAGCGGCGCAGTCTTGCCATTTTCTGTTCGAGTTGCCTGCAGATAATCCTCCACGGCCGTCACCTTGATTTTAGCCACCTCCGTCAGCGGCTCATTTCGCAGCGAAGCCATGATCTCTTTGATCCTCAATGCTCCCTCTTTGCCCTTCAGCGTGATCGAAACCTGAGTTTCTTCATAGGTTCCATGTTCCTGATAGCACTCATTCAAAACATCCACCAGCGTTTTTCCCTGAGCCTGATAGAAGCACGCCGCTTCTGCCAGCATCAGGCACGCCTGCTGCGCATCCTTATCCCGAACAAAAGGCCGGATCAGGGAACCATAGCTTTCTTCATAACCAAAAACATACTGTTTTTGCTGATTCTCCATGTATTTCTGGACCTTTTCTCCTATAAATTTGAATCCCGTCAGGGTCTTTTCCGTCTGCACTCCGTATTTGGCCGCAATCTTTTCTCCCAGATCACTGGTCACGACCGTATTGAACATCACCGGATTTGCCGGCATTTTTCCCAATGCCTGCAGCTGCGATAAAATGTATTCGATCAGCACAGAGCCGCTCTGATTTCCTGTCAGCAGCACATATTCTCCCTTGTGCAGCACCCCGACTCCCATTCGGTCAGCATCCGGATCACACACCAAGATCAGCTCGGCATTTTGTTCCTTCGCCAGCTTCAAAGCCAGCGTATAGGCCCCTTTTTCCTCCGGATTCGGGGTTTCAGTATTCGAAAAGTTTGGATCCGGAGTACATTGTTCTAAGACCGGGATGCACTGATAGCCGCACCGTCGATAAATTTCCCGTACTGGCACATTCGCCGTGCCATGTTCCGGGCTGAACACGATCTTCATGCCGCTCTTTTTTACTTCTGGATGCAGCTGGATCTCCATGACCTTGGCATAGTACGCTTCATCGGTTTCTGATCCGATCACGGTGATCATCTTTTTCTGTTCTTCTGTCAAAGAAACTTCGATTGCCAGCTCATCCTCGATCGCATTGACCTTTTCGATGACCTTGGCCGCCAGATCCGGCACCAGCTGACAACCCTGTTCATCATAAAGCTTATAGCCGTTGTATTCCTTCGGATTATGGCTTGCCGTGATCATGATCCCGCCAAAACAATGGTGATGTCGTACCGCAAAGGAAAGCTCCGGCGTTGGCCGCAGGCTCTCGAAAACATAGCAGCGAATCCCATTAGCCGCCAGCAAAGCCGCAGAATCCATCGCAAATTCATACGACATCCGGCGATTATCATAACCGATGGCGATGCCCCGTTCCATCGCCTTGGTGCCGTTTTCTTTGATGTAATTGGCAAAGCCCTGGGTAGCCTTGCGGATCGTATGGATATTAATCCGATTGGTTCCTACCCCAAGAAGTCCCCGCATGCCGGCTGTTCCAAATTCAATATTCGTATAAAATGCGTCTTCTTTTTCCTTTTCAGAAAGATGCGCCAGTTCTTCCCTCAGCTGCGCATCCAGGTTGGGATGATTCATCCATTTTTCAACTTGTGTCATATTCGTCTCCTCTTGTCTTATCCCATTTTCTGGTTTTATTATATCACATCTGTTTCGAAGTTTAAGCCCAGCTGCATCAAACTCGGCACTTTTCTAAGCGAAAAAAGTCAAAAAATGAAAACGCTCCCATTTTTTTAAAAGAAAACGAAAAAAGATGCCGCAAGCGACATCTTCATCTTATAATTGACCCCTTTTTAACCAATGACTTTCTGTGTACGCAAAACATCTTCAATCGTGCTGATTGCTACATCTTCGTCTTCACCTTCACAAGTAATGGTTACTTCAGACTGTGTCGGGATTCCCAAGGACATAACCCCCATGATTGATTTCATGTTTACAGAGCGACCCTTGAAGGTTACTTTTACTTCGCTTTTAAATTTGCTGGCTGCATTGACCGCTACAGTTGCAGGTCTTGCGTGTAAACCAACCGGATCTACTACCATAACTGAAATTTGTTTCATGATTATACCTCCTGTGCTAACTAAATACATTTTACCTCATTTGTTAACCGTTTACAAGCGGGAATCCATTTTTTCCAGCCGATTGCCCCATCCCGATCACTCAGCTGACTTACTTGTGATAAGGCTCATTGCGCTGGATCTTAAAGGCCCGGTACAGCTGCTCCACCAGAAGATAGCGGATCATCTGATGAGTAAATGTCAGATCAGAAAATTTCCAGCGAAAATCCGCTCGTTTCACCACTTCTTCTGACAGTCCCAGACTTCCGCCAATCACAAAAGTGATATGGGACGTCTGATAGGTCATGATTTCCTGAAGCTTTTGTGCAAACTGTTCACTGCTGATCATAGTCCCATGAAGGTCCAAAACGATGACATATTCCTCCGGCCGGATCCGAGCCAAAAGACTGCGGCCTTCCTTGAGCATGACAGCCGCATTTTCAGCCGCACTGTTGGACTGCAAAGCCGGCTGCTCCTCCACTTCCACAATTTCCAAGCGGCAATACGGCTGCAGCCGTTTAAGATACTCCTGAATGCAGCAGACCAAAGCCTTCTCCTTGCACTTTCCTACCGCAACGATCCGGATCATTCCAAAACGACCGTCACTTTCATTTCACTGCCATTTCGCAGCACGGTCAGCTCGATTTCTTCCTGCGGCAAAAGATCATACAGCTGACGGCGATACTGCGTCTGATCCGATACCACAGTCTGCTGAATCTGGATTAGAATATCCCCCGACATAAGGCCTGCCCGGCTGGCTGCTGAATCCTCCCGGACCGTTCGAATATAAAGACCTTCCACCGTATCCAGGCTCAAGCCCAGATAACTTTTCTGATATACCGTCAGTCCTTCCACCGCCAAAACAGAAATTCCCAGATCAGGACGATACACCGTTCCCTGCTCTTGCAGCTTCTCAGCAAGGATCGTCAGTTCATTGATCGGCACAACTTGAAAAAGCCCTTCATTTTTTTCATCCTCCTGCATCCGGGAAACCAATCCAACCAGTTCCCCCTGCAGATTCACCAACGGTCCTCCGGTATTGCCGCTATTGATCCGGGCATCCGTCTTCATCACCAGCATCTGCCAGTCGTCCTGGCCATCTTTGTCCAGATCAACTGCTACTTCCTGCTGAGAGCTGGAAATGACGCCTACCGAAACAGATCCCTGCAAACCGGCTCCGCGCGCACTGCCCACTGCCAAAACCCACTCGCCGTTTTTCAGCAAAGAAGAATCTCCATGGATCAGCGGATCGACATTGAAATCCGGAAAAACTCGAAGCAGTACCACATCACTCGGTTCATCTGTTCCTATCAGTTCTGCCTCCTGAACACTCCCATTATCGAAAATAACACGAATCGTGTTCGCTCCATCCAAAAAATGAGCATTCGTCAGAATCAGCACTTCTTCTTGGTTGGAACTATAGATGACGCCGCTTCCGCTCCCTAAAAATAAGCTTCCCCGCAATCCCAGAACGCTCACCACGCCCGCTTCCGTCTGATCAACGACCTCGGTCAGGTCCGTAGAAAAGCCATGGACCGTCGTTTCTTCCACGGTGATCTGCGGACTGCTTTGCTCTGGGAGCGGATGATTCATTTGATCAATTTCATAGGTCAAAAATGCATTCCAGCCGATCAGTACGATCAGCAGGGCGAGCATCAGTTTTTTCATCGCTCTCTCCTCCCCAGCAGCATTCAAACTGCTTTGCCGCCTGCAGCCGAAATTGGCTGCACAGCGGATGATCCTTTAACTTTTCTTTTATCACCCGCAATGCCAGCTGCGGATCATTGGCCTCTTCACTCAAATGCGCCAACATGATTTCCCGTGTACTGGGTCCGATCACTTTCCGCAAAACTTCAGCACAATCCTCATTACACAGATGACCGCGATCCGAATAGATCCGCGCCTTCACATGCTGCGGACGAGCGCTGTTCATCAGCATGACCACATCATGGTTGCTTTCAATAAAATAATATTCGGCGTTGTGAATCAGCGGAAAAAGCCGTTTCGGCACATAGCCCGTATCCGTCAGATAGACCAGTTTTTCGCGATTGCTTTGAATCAGGTAACCGCATGTATCCGGTGCATCATGAGAAAGCGGCAGCGGGGTAATGATCAGATCCTTGATCTCAAACGGCGTCAGCGGCTTCAGCCGTTTCAGCGGCACTTTCGCACAGCAGCCATAACAAGGAAGCGAACTGCACATTTTCAGGCTGCGCACATGATCGACATGATCGTGCGTCACCAATACTGCATCAATCTGTTTCAGATCGATATTCAGCTCTGAAAGTCTTGTCTTGATGTATTTCTGGCTCGCTCCGCAATCCACCATCAGCAGCGTATCGCCCTGACCAATCAAACTGCAGTTGCCCTTTGAACCGCTGCAAAGACTTACCATCCACATTATGGCAAATACTTCACCGGATTGGATCGCGATCCATTGTATTCAATATAAAAGTGAACATGCGGTCCGGTCGCAACCCCCGTCATTCCGATCTGTCCGATGACCTCTCCTTTTTCTACGTTGGTGCCCACCGGGAAGAAGCCCGGCTTATTCATATGTCCATAATAGGTCCGATACCCGTTGTTATGATCGATGATCATGTAATAACCATTGACACGATGATACGAATTCACCACCACAGTACCGCGGTCCGCAGCATAGATGTTGCCATAGCGATTGTACGCATTCTGAACATCGATCGCATAATGTCCTGAATAACAGAGCCAGCTGCAGCTGATCCGCGGATTGTCCACCGGCCAGCGGAAAGAACCGCTTCCCACACCTGGGATGACCTTCGTTCCATATTCGATAATTGCCCGAACCGGCTGCTGGGTCACAATCGAAGAGACTTCTTCTCCTTTTACCAGAATTCCATTGATCCAGGTTTCTTCATACTTCACATTTTTGCTGCCGACCTGCTCATCCTGAATTTTATTTTCTAACCCTTCCCGCAATGAACTGTTTTCACGATATTCCGGTGATTCCGGATAAACTACCTCTTTGCTGATCAATTCCTGGGTCACCACCACATTGATCGGGGAATCAAAATATCGAACATTCAATTCCATTCCTGCTTCCAAAACCTGATCGGTACTATTCAAAACACCTGGATTGATCGTAACTACCTGCTGAGCACTCAACCCATTATTTTTTGAACCGACTCCCTCAACCGTATCATATTCCTGCACTACATAAATTTCCGGAGTCGCATCGTCGCCATAGCACAGATAAGTAAACACTTCTTCCATGCTGGTCATGATCTTGCTTGGGCTTACCAAGGCCTGACTGACCGTCATCGTTTCCATGATATCCACGCTCAGCTCCCGCCGTCCATAGGTCTTTAATTCCGGAATAGCCTGCTTGCGGTTGATCAGGTCCAAGGTTTCTGCAGAAATAAAATTCAGCAGATATCGATTCCTGGCCTCATAAAAATCTTCGATATTTTTAACATAAATTGTTGCATAGACCCCATTTTCATCTGAAAATTCCACACTGTTGGTTTCAATTGCGAATTCATCATTTTCTTTCAAGTACTGACAGATTTCTTCATCCTTGTTCTCAAACTCAAAAGAACTTAGCTCTCGCGAAAGATAGATATTTTCCCCCAATCCCATCTTGGTATCCGGAAAATCATTTGCATAGCTGGTCTGATAAACTTCTTCCAGCAGCTCTTCGATCCGAGCATAATCATGAACGATTCCGACCAGCACTCCAGAATCATAGATCTTGATGATCTCGACTGGCGTATTCAGCACGCCCAGAACCTTCTGCTCAATCACACTGTCTTCCTGAATTCCAGAATTGGCAGAAGCCACAATGCTTGAAAACTTCATCCTCGGAGCTACAAAAGTCATCACCAGGCTAAGCCCAAGGGCAATCGCAATCGATCCCCATCTCATCATGAATTTCTTATTCACTGTACTCTCCTTTCGCGCTGTCAAAGAAACCGGATATCGATTTCTTAAAATTCAATTTAATCGTAGTCGTTGCCCCGTTTCGGTGCTTGGCAACATTCAGGTCGATCTGCTGACTATCTGGTTCTTCCCCATTTTCCTCTTTTTTGTAGTACGCTTCTCGATATAAGAACATGACAATATCAGCATCCTGTTCCAAAGCCCCCGATTCTCGCAAATCAGAAAGCATCGGGCTTTTTTCCGCGCGCTGTTCCACCGATCGTGACAGCTGTGACAAGGCAATCACCGGTACCTCCAGTTCCCGTGCCAAAGCTTTCAGACCCCGGGAAATTTCAGAGACTTCCTGCTGACGGTTATCCCCATTCTTTCCAGAACCCGTGATCAGCTGAATGTAGTCAATAATTACCATGCAGAGCCCCTGCTCCGCCTTGAGTTTTCGACATTTTGAAAAGATCTCCGCAACCCGGATCCCAGGCGTATCATCGATATAGATCTTCATTGCCTGCATTTCTGTTGCCGCTTCCATCAGCTTTGCCATTTCTTCGTTATTCAGCATTCCGGTCCGTAGATTTCGACCGTCCACCAGGCTTTTTTTAGAGATCATCCGCTGCATCAGATGTTCCGCCGGCATTTCCAATGAAAAAATCGCCACCGCTTCATCGGTCTTAAAATGTGCCGCATTCAGCCCAAGATTCAGCGCAAACGCCGTCTTGCCCATCGAAGGACGCGCCGCCAGGATGATCAAATCTCCACGCTGCAATCCCGCCGTCAGATTATCCAGATCACTGTATCCGGTTCGAATTCCCGTAATCCGACTTTTTTGATTCCGCATCTTATAAATATTATCCAAAACGGCATTGACCACTTCCTCGCTCGTCCTGAATTCCGAGGTACGACGAGAACGTGTCACATCCAGAATACGTTTTTCTGCCGTATCCAAGATCTCATCGACGGTATTTGTCCCATCAAAGCTTTCCTGAACGATCTCCTCTGCCGTTTCGATCAAATTTCTCAAATAGGTCTTTTCCTGCAGAAGCTCCACATAATGCTTGGTACTCGCAGAAGTCACCGAGCTATCAGAAAGCTGCAGGATATAATCCATTCCGCCAATCTGTACCAGCTGTTCCAAATCTCTCAATCGGGCCGTCACCGTCATTACATCAACCATCTTGCCCTCTTTATATAAAGACTCGATTACATTGAAGATCTTTCGGTGGGCATCCAGATAAAAATCTTCGGCCCGCAGTCCTTCCTCCATCGCAATCCGCGGACTTTTTTCATAAACCAGCATCGTTCCCAGCAGTGCCCGCTCTGTATCAATGCTGTTTGGCATTTGCCGACTCATTGCTCAATCCTCAAAGTTCTTTGCAATGGACATTGATCGTTCCAATCACATTGCGATAAAGCTCCACCTTGACCTTGGTCACGCCCAAGGAAGTAATCGGCGTCGTATCTAAAATCTTCCGTTTATCAATTCGAATCTGAAACTTCCGATTTAATTCTTCTACGATCTGCTTTGTGGAAACCGAGCCGAACATCCGGCCTTCTTTGCCGCTTTTGACCCGGAACTCCAGCACGATGCCATTCAGCTTTTCAGCAATTTCTTTGGCTTCCATTTCCATTTCCTGCTCATTCAGTTTCTGCTGGACGCGTTCTTCATCCAACCGTTCCTGGCTCTTCTGCGTTGCCAGGACAGCCAGATGCTGGGCAATCAGAAAGTTCCGTCCGTAACCGTCCGCCACTTCCACGATCTCTCCCTTTTTTCCGACTTTTTTCACATCACTTAACAGAATGACTTTCATTCGACTCTTCCTCCTTAAAATATTCCTTCACAACATCGATCAGCTCGGTCTTCACTTCTTCGACCTTGCTATGCTCTCGCTGCAATGCTGCCGCCGTCATATGACCGCCGCCATGCATCCGTTCCATGATCACCTGAACATTGACATGACCGCTACTGCGAGCACTGACTGCCACCTCATTATCGCTGCACTTTGCGATGACAAAGGAGGCCGCCACATCCTTGACCGACAGGATCATATCCGCCACCTGAGACATCATCGAACGGCTCAGCCGACGATCCTCTACCGCAGCAATAACAACGCCATGATCCAGCCGCTGGCAATATTTCAATACATTGTTTTTGGTTTCAAAATCCAAATAGCTGTCTTTGAGATATTCGTCGACCAGCTGCGGATCAGCGCCCCATTTGCGCAGCATGCTGGCAGCATCAAAGGTTCTAGATCCGGTCCTGACGCGAAAGCGGTTGGTATCGATCGTCATGCCTGCCAGCATGATCGTAGCTTCCGTATCGTTGATTTCCACCTCGCTGGAAAGATATGGGACAAACTCACTAATCAGCTCGCTTGCACTGGAAGCCCCCGCCTCGATATAAATCAGCGTTGGTGAAATCGCCAAATCAGCACTACGGCGATGATGATCAAAAATAGCGATCTTCTGAGCTTTTTTCAAGACCTCCGAACCATTGGAAGTCGGTGCCTTGTGATGATCCACCATGATCACCAGCGTCTGTGGGCGAAGCTGATTCAGCGCTTCCGACTCAGTCACAAAGTGATGCCGCGGATTCAAAATCGGCTTGCACTGGTTAAAGGCATCGCTCAGCTTTTCCTCAATTCCACCGGTTTTAGTCACAATGCAGGTCTGCTTTCCATAGGCCTGGGTAATCCGGCTCATGCAAAGTGCCGATCCCATACAGTCAAAATCCATTTCCCGATGCCCCAAAATGATCACGTTGCTGGCCTTTTGCAGCAAGCCCTTCAAAGCATTGGCCATGATCCTTACCCGAACCCGGCTGCGCTTTTCCTGGGCTTCGCTGGAACCTCCGAAATATTTGACATCCTCATCTTTCTTCTTGATGGCCACCTGGTCGCCGCCCCGGCTTTGAGCCAGCTCCAGCAGACTGTTTGCCATTTCATCCAATTCCTGGATATCATTGCTGCCGCGCGCAAAAGCCATGGACAAAGTAATAGCCACATCCAGCTCCGCCGAGCGGGTCCGTGTCTGTTTCAAAATTGAAAAACGTTCCGCCGCAATGCGAGAAAAGGTCTTTTCATTCAGCACAACAAAGAAACGGTCTGATTTGATTCGCTTCAAAAGCATCCCATTGCTGCGGCACCAGTCGACAATCGGCTGACGAATGCTGTTGTTGATTGTCGAAATTTCCTGCTCTTCAGAATATTGCGTTGCTTCTTCATAATTATCCAAATGAATCAATCCCAGAACCAACTGCTCATCATTATAAGCGTTCTCCAGCTTCCGCTGTGCCGTGATGTCCTTAAAAAACAGGACCTGCGCATCCTCCTTGCGGGTAATCTCATAAAAGATCTCATCGATTTCCACGATGACCTTTTCAGCATCCCCCTGAAACAGGGCATTGACCTCCGGCAGCCAAAGCAGCAGTTTTCGTGAGATCCGGTTGAGCCCACGCTCTTCAAACAGCTCACTCATCCATGTGATCACATAATCATCATCATAGGTCAGGATTCCAATCTTTCCATACAAAAAAGCATCGCTCACTTCATTGGAAACCATTTCTGAAATTGACAGAACCCGCCGGCGGCTGTCCTCGAAATAATTCAAATACAGATAATACAGCACTGCCGTTCCTATCAGCATCATACATAACGCCAGGGTGACCGACTGCTTCAGCACAAGCCAGGAAAAAAGCAGTATCCCGATCTCAGCCAAAACAACCAGCAGGATCCTGTTTCTGACCTTGGAAAGTTTCCTGTTCATTTCAGTTCCTCCTTGCCAAAAGCTGTTCCCGCAGTTCCGTTGTGATATACAGAAAGCCCATCACCACCAAAAACGGAACAGCGATCACGCTTAAAAACAGACAAGCCAAAATAACAAGCAGCGCTACATTTCGCTTCCACACCACGATTCCATAAAGCAGGATGGCAATATATCCAAACACCAGCAGATAAATCGCAGACAACGTCATTAGCACAGTCAAAAGCAGCTGGCCTGTTTCATTTATTTTAACATAACTTGAAAGTATTCCCAATGAAAATGCAATGAAAGCGACATAACCCGTCCATTTAGGAACAGACCATTGAGTCATCGGTTTAAATGGCCGCACTTCGATCTTTAAACGGCGCAGCAAAAGATTGCTCAGCATATGCACCAAGGCCCCCTCCATGATTCCTGTCAACAAAGTTCCCAACACCAGCATCACCACCAGAAAGCTTCCCAGCTCCATCGGAAGGACATTCACCTGACTTCCCATCGTCTGAACAAGCAGCTCCTGCATCAATGCCAATTCTTCGACCGGATCATAACCAAAAAAAGCCGCAAAGACCAGCATTGTCAACACATTGGAAGCAATCGACACCAACATCGTCAAAGCCAGCAGAACCCCGTTTTTTGCCTTGCGCTTGACCAAAGAACCATAACTCACGCCCACAAACAGCGAAGTTCCTATGTAGAACCAGGTCTCCGGAAGAGCGATCATCAAAGCAAGAAGCAATACTGAAGCGCAAACGATCAGTGAGTTTCTTAATCCATATTTAGCACTGTAAACCACCAGCGGAATTGGAAGAATAAACATAAAATACACTTCCACCAGACCGGCCAGCTGACGATTGATCAGCAATACCAAGCCATATAGAGCCGTCATCATGGCCCCCTCTGTAATCTTTCTTACATTTTGACTCATCTTCTCATCCTTCCTGAAAAGCAGAAAGTCCTCTGCCTGACGACAGAGGACTGACCGAATTAATCGTTAACGTAAGGCAGCAAAGCCATCTGACGAGCACGCTTGATCGCTGTCGCCAGCATACGTTGATATTTAGCGCGAGTACCTGTAACCCGCCGCGGAATGATTTTTCCGTTTGCCGAAATGAACCGTTTCAGCAGTTCAACATCTTTATAGTCAATAGACGTAATGTTGTTCTTCGTAAAATAACAAACCTTCTTACGTCCCATCCGCTGTTTCTTAAATGCCATGGTTGATCTCCTTTCTTCCATCAAAATGGTAAGTCATCACTGGAAATATCCAACGTCGGTCCAGTGTCAAAATCATCAAAGCCCTGATCCTGAGCATAACCTCCGGTATCAGCTTGAGAGAAATACGAATCAGCCTGATAGCCGCTGTTTTGAACTGATGCATTTGGCCGCGCTTCTCGTGCTGCCCGGCTTTCCAGCATCTGCACATTGTCCGCCACCACTTCAGTGACCCATACCCGTTTTCCTGTCTGATCATCATAGGAACGGGTCTGGATTCGGCCTTCCACTCCAACCAGATTTCCCTTTGCGGCATACTGGCTCAAAAAATCAGCCGTCTGCCGCCAAGCCACACAGTTGATAAAATCCGCCTGCTGCTCCTGATTCTGGCCGGAAAAACGCCGGTTGCACGCCACCGTAAACGAAACTACAGAAGTGCCGCTGGCCGTTTTTCGTAATGCCGGATCCTTCGTCAGCCGTCCGACCAAAATAACTCGATTGATCATTCTGATTCGCTCCCTTGCTTATTCTTCGTCCTGTTTCACTGTCATGAAACGAACGACATCTTTGTTGATATGCATCAAACGTGTAAATTCGTTCAAAGCCGCCGTCTCACATTCAAAGGTCACCACAACATAATAACCCTTGGTCATGTCTTCGATGCGGTATGCAAATTCTTTCACGCCCCAATCGTCCACATTCAGGATCTTACCACCATTATTGGTAATGATTCCATGCATGCTTTCGATCAGACTCTGCCGTGCAGAATCTTCCAGGGATGCGTTAAGAATGTACATCACTTCATACTTTCTCATGCGTACACCTCCTTATGGTCTATTGGCCTGTCTTCAGGCAAGGAGTAAATATTGATATATCTACCCGTTTAAATAGTATAGCAAACCTCCTGCTCCTTGTAAATCATTTTTCTTGATTCTTTAAAAAAAGAATTCTTGTTCCGCTGACCGCAAAACAAAGCTTCTTCTTCAAAAAACGGCTCTGTCAATCAGAAAAAGATCCGGTCCTTACCAGATCTTCCCTTTTACTGAATGTGTTTTAAAAATGCCTCGATTCGACCCAGAGCCTCTTTGATCTCATCGATGCTATACGCATAAGAAATACGCACATAGCCCTCTCCAGCTTGACCAAATGCAGTTCCTGGAACAACCGCTACTTTTTGCTGATTCAGCAGTTTCTCACAAAATGCATCCGAGCTCAAACCCGTGCTTTGGATCGACGGAAAAACATAAAAGGCTCCCTCTGGCATCGGACAGCTCAGCCCGATCCGGTTCAATCCATTCACGATATAATTGCGTCGCTGTTCAAACGAGGCTTTCATCATTTCCGCATCCCGATCTCCCTTACGCATCGCTTCAATGCCTGCATATTGACTGATCGTTGTCGGGCACATGATCGCAAACTGATGGATCTTCAAGATCGCATCCACAAACACCGGATCTGCCGCCAGATACCCCAGCCGCCAGCCGGTCATCGAATAAGCCTTGGAAAAACCGCTGATCAAAATGACCTGATCCTTGATTTCATCAAAGGAAGCCAGCGAACAGTGCTTCTGACCATAGCTCAGTTCTGCATAGATCTCATCTGTAATAACAATCAGCTCGTGCTCTTTGATCAAATCAATCAAGGGCTCAAAATCCTCGCGGCTCATCACTCCGCCCGTCGGATTTCCTGGAAAATTGATCAGCAGTGCTTTGGTCTTTGGGCTGATTGCAGCCTTTAGCTGCTTTCGTGTCAGCTTGAAATGATCTTCTTCTTTCAGCTCCACATGCACGGTCTTTCCCCCTGCCAGCATGATACAAGGCTCATAAGCCACATAACCCGGAACCGGCAAGATAACCTCATCCCCCGGATTCAAGATGGCCCGCAATGCCAGATCAATCGCCTCGCTGCCCCCCACTGTACACAGGATATTTTTTTCTGGGTCATAATTTAAATCAAAGCGGCGCTTCAAATAACGTGCGATCTCCGTACGCAGCTCCAGCAATCCTTTATTGGCCGTATAAAAAGTCCGCCCTTTCTCGATTGCATAAATTGCTTCTTCACGAATATGCCAAGGCGTCGCAAAATCCGGCTCGCCAACTCCCAAAGAAATGACCCCTTCGATCGCATTGGCCAAATCAAAAAATTTACGAATTCCTGAAGGCGGCACGACCTTCACTGTTTCATTCAGCTTGTCTTTGATATTCATGGCGTGACTACCAACCGTTCCGGCTGATCCTCCTCTTCATCCATGACCACGCCTTCCACTTTATAAGGCTTCAATACAAAACAAGTCACTGTTCCTGTCACACCCTCAATAGGAGCCAGCTTCTGTCCAACAAAATCCGCCACTTCACGCATCGTTTTGCCCTTGATAATGACTGTAAATTCCGACCGCCCACTCATCAGATAACACGTACTCACTTCCGGATAACGATAGATCATTCGTGCAATCTTATCATAACCGCAATCCCGCTCCGGAGTCGCGCTCACTTCGATCAGCGCCATCACATTGTCCTTACAGGCTTTATCCCAATTGATCACCGTATGATAGCCACAAATAATTTTTTCCTTTTCCAGGGAACGAATCGTTTCTGAAACTTCCTCTTCACTGCTATTCAAGATGGATGCCAGATCCACCACGCTCATCCGCGCTTGGTTTTCCATCGCCTGAAGCAGTTTAATTTCTTCCATTGCTTCCACCCTTTCTTTGTTTACCATTGTAATCGTTTCCAACCATTTAAGCAAGAGACAACCAAGCCTCATCATCCCCTATGTCCACTTGTTTTTTTAAAAGCTCCTTTTTAAGTCCTTTATTCCTTTGTCAAGGAACATTTTTTATTTCAGGAAATATTCAAAAAAAACAGGAGAAACTCCTGTTTCAGAGTGTTGACAAAAGCCTCTGTATTTCACTTTATGGTGAGAGGAAGGGGCTTTTTAATTGGTTTGAATTCTAATTTTTAACGTTTTCGTCCTGATCTTGCTGGATACATAAAAAAATCGGGAT
>CALVGQ010000046.1 GCA_944327135.1 uncultured Erysipelotrichaceae bacterium
GATGATGATGACTCGGTATGGTCTTGGCTGGGATACGGCCGAGCTGGATGTACTGGCTTGTTTTGGACTGAAAGGAATGGCAAAAAGCGGTTCGACCTATGGATTTACTTCGTATGCAGTGGCTTGCCCTGAGAAAAAGCTTTCGGCAGCCATCGTGATGAGCTCGGTTTCTGGCAGCGCTCCTGAACTTTTGAAAAAAGTGCTGGCCGCATTTTTGAAAGAGCAGGGCTATTTTGAAAAGCCTCCGGTGCTTCCGCTTGAAAAGGCGCTGATCGAACCTGGTCAGATCGAAGGCAGGTATGCGAACAATCAGGGAGCGGTGGATTTTTTCTTTCGTGAGAAACAGCTTTTTCTGCGTGAAGAAGGGACAGAATATGGACTGATCCAAGAAGGGCACCGGTTTGTTTTCCAGCAGGCGTATCATGGCAAAAAGCATTCGTCCTTGTTTTTCAAGGATTGTCAGGGCAAAATATACGCAGTGCTGCAGTGGGAATCTTCAGCCGTACCTCAGCTATTTGAACGGCTGCCTTATTTTGAGAAACTGACTGAAAAGAAAACAGAGATTCGCTTTCAATATGCTGGAAAGCCTCTGATTCTGGATAATGAATTTGCGAATCAGCGACAGTTTGGTACCGTACCGCTGGTGCTTTGCATAAAACAGCAGGAGGATCTGATTTTTGCCCCTTATCCGCTTAGAATCGAGTCTGCTCAAAGAGCTGTGCCATTTTTGGAAATCCCGGGAGAAGTTTCGCGTGAAATGGGGGTTCTTCAGACAGAGGATCCTGATGGAGTTTGGCTGGGACAGGCCCATTATCGGCTGCTGGAAACGGTGCCTTTTGTAACAAGCGGATCGTTTCGGCTGAAGGATGACAGAACGGTTTGGTTTCGGATCGAAAAGAACCTTGACTCGATTCAGATGAGCGGTCACGGCCGATGTGTGATGGTGAGCCAAGATGGAACCTTGGTATTTGATAGTGCGCTTTCAGCAGCCATGCCAGAGTCAACAGAAGGATTGCTGCTGGGGTTTTGCGGTCAGGCAGGAATAGAAATTACAATTGTAGAATAAGGAAAGGATGATTTTATGAAAAATGAATTGCAGATCCTATATGAAACAGCCTTGGCAATCAGTCAGAAGAATCCGGTAGGACCGGTTGTTCCGGGGGTTCATGACGGCTTTGAGGAACAGATCTTGAAACTGCTTCAGGCTAGGACGACGGAGCTGATCATCAGTACGGTTAAAGCAGATCGGGATTCATCCGCAAAACAGATTGGGGCCATCATGATCCAGTTATTTACCTTAATGGCTCATGAAGGCATTACTCTGGAAGAGATCAATGAAATGTTAAAAACAAGTATTAAATAGTAAAAAGAAGATCAAGGGCATTCGCTTATAGAAAAACAAGCGGATGCTTTTTTTGTGATTGAGCTTGTTTGAAGGAAAGCGTTCCTTTTCTATTGTATGAGTAAAAAAAGCAGGATTGTAATCAAAAGTTGATCTTTTAATAAATCAAAAAGCTGCATTTTGCTTAAAACTTTGAATGGTAAAATGAGATTAATTGATGAACAGGAATACCGGTTTCCCCTGTTTATAATCTATCTTTATTTAAAGACAGCTGCTTTGAATAAGGAATCAAAATTGAAAGGGGAGAGCATTTTTAATGTTTGAGACATCACAAATTCTTCTGTTGGTTCTTGCCATTGCACTTTATTCTTTCACCACGACACGAATTGGATTTGGCTTTCCGGCTGGTGGGATTGTTATTCAGGGACTGATTACCGGTGCGGTGATGGGCGATCTGTCTTTGGGCTTTTACATGGGCGGAACCTATGAGCTAATGAATATCGGATTAAATCCGTTAGGCGGTTCGGTTGTTCCAAACTATCAGCTTGGCGTGATTTGCGGTGTGGCTTTTGGCGCCGCGACAGGAAATGAGGCGTTAGGGCTGGCAGCAGGAACGGTCATTGCCACGCTATCTACGACTTTGACCTTGCTTGGACGGATGATCAACACGGCTATTTTCCATAAGATCCAGGCATGTATCCGGGCCAAAGATTTTGATGGTATGAATCGCTGGATGGAAGTAGGCTGGTGACCAAGCGTATTGGTTACTCCGGTTTGTCTTTTTATTCTGCTTTTTCTGGGACAGCCGGTGGTAGAAACCATCAACAGCATCATTCCTGACTGGATTTTAAATGGCTTCAGCGTTGCAGGCAGCGTCTTGCCTTGTGTCGGATTTGCCATCTTGCTTCGTTCGATGAACATGAAGGGCAATCTTCAATATCTGATTCTTGGATTCGCGATTTATGCTTACTTCGGAGTAGGTGCCTTGGGAGCTGCCTTAATTGGAATCGTGTGTGCCATGAATGCTTACAACACGAATTCGAAAATTGCTGCAGTTGAAAACATAGGAGGTGTCGGTGATGAATAAACTGACAGAAAAAGAAATCAATCAGGCCTTATTCCGCAGTTTGTGTTATCAGGGCTTCTGTTTTAACTTTGAGACGATGCAGTCTGTCGGCTTCACGAGAATCGTAGCTCCGGTCATTCGTAAGGTTTATGAAGGAGATGACGATCTCATCCAGCAAAAGATTGAATCTTATATGTCTACTTTCTATAATACGGAAAATACGGTGGGTCAAATTATCCATGGCGCAGTCGTAGGAATGGAGGCCTCGGGCATTGAGGATATTACAGAATCCGCACAGGCTTTGAAAACAGGATTGATGGGACCTTTCGCTGGATTGGGCGATTCGATTTTCAAAGTAGGAGCGAAGGTCATCTTTGGATCGTTAGCAGGATCCATGGCGCTGGAAAACTCCATTATCGGGGTAGTGCTCTGCATTGCGTTCTTCTGCTTCTGCAATGGCCCGATTCGTATCTGGTTCTTTAAGCAGGGATTCCAGCAGGGAGCATCCTTTATTACCAGCCAGGAAGGGCTGATCAAAGGGATCACGGCTGCTGTGACCGTGCTGGGATTGGTGATGGTTGGAAATATGATCCCATCCACGGTAAAGCTTACGACGCCGCTGACTTTCAGTTATGGAGAAGCGGAAAAGACGATCCAGTCCATTCTGGATGGAATTTTCCCATATCTGCTTCCTTGCTTGGCAACTTTTGGAACTTATAAGGCTATCGGCAACAATAAAATCACGACCGCAAGACTGGTTTGGCTGATTATTATCATCTGCATTATAGGCAGCTTCTTTGGCTTGCTTTGATGAGAAAATAGAAAGCGGGGGTTCATTTAATGGCAGTTTGTGCAATTCGAATTGACGAACGATTGATTCATGGCCAGGTAGCGACGTTATGGCAGGGAACATGGAACTGCAATCGAATTATGGTCATTGATGCTAAATCGGCGAATGATCCGATGCTGAAATCGGTTTTGAAGATTGCCTGCCCGGCAACCGTACGTTTGAGCGTGCTGGAAGCAAATACGGCTGCCGCCAACTTATTAAGCGGCAAGTATGGGAAGGAACGAATTACGATCGTGACGAAAAAGCCGGAAAATATTCTGAAACTGATTGAGCAGGGATTTTTGCCCGAAGTAGAAATCACAGTGGGCAATATGTCTGGCGGAGCTGGAAAAAAGAAAGTGGCAGCGAATGTTTCTGTGGCACCGGATGATGTGGAATGCTTTCACAAGCTGGAGGCCCTTGGCTGCAAAATTGTAAAACAAACGGTTCCATCCGAAGTAGCGACGGCCTTTATGCCGCTGCTGAAAAATATTGAGGAGTAGGAACAAAAGGCAGAAAAGAGGGGAAACTGAAAGGTTCGCCCCTCTTGCTGTTTCATGAGTTCTGTTTTTTAGATCTGTATTTAATTGCAGGTAAAGGAGGAAAGAAGATGCCTGGAGGAAGTTTAAAACCTAATCGACCGATTCGATCTGATTTGAAGTCCCATCGAATTTTATGGGAAGAAGAAAAGCCGATTCGCTGGCCATTTATGAAGATTCTGCGGGAGACAAGTTCTTTAAAAGAATTTTATCCTGAAATCAATCCCTATGTAGAAGCGTATAAAGTTCGTCCTAATGTCTGGGCGCTCTTTGAGGAATCAATGGATGGAGCCGGAGACCTTTGGATGTATCTGATCGATGGCCCTAAAACAGCGATGGTAATTGATACCGGATTTGGCGTGGGAGATCTGAAGGGATTGGTGCAGTATTTGATTGGCAGCAAGGAGAAAAAGATCATCGTGGCTAATACGCATTTTCATTATGATCACGCTTACGGCAATGCGCAGTTTGATCAATGCTATTGCCACAAGGATGAAGAGTTTGCGATGCGCTCTACGATGAATCCGCATATCTGGGATTATCTGTTTGATGAAAACGGGAAAAATATTTATACCCAATTCGATCGGGCGGATCTGATTCCGTATAAAGAATATGAATTGATCCCGGTTCCAACAGGGTTTACTTTTGATCTTGGTGAGGGCTATGAGGTCGAAGCAATTCCGATCCGCGGTCATTCACCAGGACAGTGCGCCTATCTGGATAAGCACCATCACATCATCTTTACAGGGGACATTACCGGTGTCGGCGGCCGGCCAGGAATGCAGGACCCTTATCAGGACAACTGCAATGTGGAAACACTTTGGCGTGATATGCAGGTGGTGGTCAGCCGGCTGGATGAAATTGAAGCGATGTTTCCTGGCCATGGCATGTTTGACATTACCAGTGTGCTTCTGCAATATGAATTGAATGCATTGGATCGGATCATGAAAGATCCTGAAAATGCGGATGAAATCAAAAAAGTCGTTCGCAATGGTCAGGAAATGCTTCAATATACCATGAACATTCATCAAGGAAGCGCAATCAAGTATACATTGGATAAGGTCTATCGGAAACCCCCTTATACCCGTTAGGATTACGATGGTCATCAAGAAGGAGGAATGAGGATGCGGATAGGATATCAACAATTTTGTATTAACCCGACTTTTCCGGTTCATCGGATGCTGAAATAGGACCGAGATCATCAAGCTGTTTCTGAAGATTTGTTTTGCCGGATCATTGTTCTGGATCCAGGGAACGATTTGCCGTTTTATCATGTTTCGATTGATACGGTCGAGCTGTGGAAGGCTCGTGAGGATCAGATTACAGCGGTCATTGAGGAAGCATTGGGGCAAAAGGTTCATTGCCTTGCTTCGGCAACCCATTCTCACAATTGTCCTTGTATGACGACGGATGATGCTTACGTCGATTATGTTCTGGATATCATCCGTCGGGGCGTCACTACGATCGAGCTCAAGGAATATCAGGATGTTCGCTATGTCTATCATTATGACTATTTCGATCAGGTAGGGAAAAGCCGTATTCAGGATTATACCACCCCGCATGTTTATGCTGAGACGATGTCTTTGTATGGAGATGGTCAGCGGCTTCTGACCTTTTTGATCCATAATGTTCATCCTACGACCAAGGAACTGGGAGTCGGGGATTTTACAGCAGAATATCCGGGATACTGCATTGCCCAATTGCGAAAGGAATATCCAGGGGAATTCTTTACCTTTTTGCTTGGGCCCGCTGGTGACAATAGCCCGCACTTTGTTCGTCATGCACGGGATTATGAGGAGATGATCCGCCTGGCAGAGCTGCTTCGTCAGGAATTTGACCGGCAGCTTCAAATGCAGCGCTGGGAAGACGCCGTTCCGGTCGACTCCAGGATGGAAGAAACGATATTAAAACGTGAATATAAAAATGAAAAAGAAGGTCTGCGGATCCCGGATCATCCTAACGAAGAAGAACAGCGCATGCTGGATCAGCTGGCTCAAAAGCCTGGCTCTAAGACACGGCGTCCACGAGTATTGAGAGAGTTTGAGACGGTCAGTGAGTATCATTTGGCTCATTTGATCTGGTCTAAGGACTATTCAATGATCTTTGAACCTTTTGAGCTTTACAGCGAGTATTATGGCGCAGTAGATAAGAAAAAATGTTCGATTATTTCGATTTCTCATGGCTTTGAACATTATCTGACAGGCTGGTATCTGCGGCGGTGGTCAATACATGGTACCTTGAATCAATTTTCTGATGAAATGCGAAGACAGATGTGGGAAATTTTAGGACGCTGGAGCAGGCAGGAGCCGGTTGAATAAACCAGAAAAAGGAGCGAGAATTTTTGAAAATTTCAGAGGCGATAAGAAGGATTAAAAGCTTTCATTATGGAATCCAACGGGGGAATCGCATCGACGAAGAAAAAACCCGGGACAAAGTGCTCTATGGTGATCCAGAACAGGAGCTGACCGGGATCGTGACGACTTGTTTTGCCTCCGTGGAGGTGATCAAAAAAGCAATCGAGCTGAATGCCAACCTGATTATTTGTCATGAAGCGCTTTTTTGGAATCATGGCGATCGTACCGATTGGCTCCAGGACAATCAAACGTTTCAGGCTAAGGTAATGTGGCTGAAAAAAGGAAACATCGTTGTCTGGCGGGACCATGATTACATTCATTCGGGCATTCAGGTCCACCAGGAATGGGTCGATGGCATCTTTTATGGCATCATGAAAGAGCTAGGCTGGGAAGATTATTTTTATGGAATGAGCCAAATGCAGCATGCCAAATTTAAACTTCCGCAGATGACGGTACGGGAGCTATGTTCTGAATTGATGAAGAAGCTTCCGCTGAATGGCATTAAAATTGTAGGCAGTCTGGAGAATGAAGTATCCCGAGTCTGGATTCCTGGCCATATTGGCGGAATAGGGCCAGCAAATGAGACGGATCGGATTTTGGCAACAATAGAAGAAGAACAGATCGATACGGTAATCTGTTTTGAGCTGATGGACACAACGGTTGCCGAATATGTCCGCGATTCCAATCAGATCGGACGAAATAAAACGATTCTGGCAGTCGGCCACTTCAATATGGAGGAGCCGGGAATGAAAACCATGATCGAATATCTTCCAGAGGCGCTGCATGAGTCTGTAAAGTGCACTTTTGTGGCGAGCACGGATATGTACAACTTTGCATTTTTGGATCCGCTCCCTTCAAGCCATCAATAAAAAGGCCTGGTATTTCCAGACCTTTTTTTGATCATCAGAGCTTTTGCAGATGATGAAATTCTTCGGCCAAAGAAAGCGTAGAAACGGTGACCGCACTGGCACCATTGCGCAGACAATCATAGATCTGTTCATGGGTCTTTAATAATCCGCCTCCCAGCATCCGGCAGTGCAGCCGCAGCTGGATCTGCGGGAAAATTTCTGAAGCTAAGCCAGGCAGGATCTCGACAAAATCTGGTTGGCTGGCATTGATCATGGCGATGCCTTGATCGAGACTTTTGGAATCGATCAGAAACAGACGCTGGATGGCAAGACAGTGATTTTTTTTGGCTGTTTCGATTACTTTTGAACAGGTGGAAATGATGCCGTCCGCTTGAAGGCGCTGAATTACATATTCGCAGCCATATTCATCACAGGAAAGACCACGGACCAGATCAGGATGGACAATAACGGCTTTGTTTTTGGCGTGCATGGCTTGGATCGTATCTTCCAGCAATGAAAGATGAAAG
>CALVGQ010000047.1 GCA_944327135.1 uncultured Erysipelotrichaceae bacterium
TTAAATTCTTTTCCAATGCCAAATAAATAATTGTACAACCGCGATCTATATAAGGGTTTATATTATCATGAAAATGTGGAACGAAGGAAACGTTTTCTTCGGTTAACATTTCCCAATTTCCTGCTAAAAATTCCTTCCCGGCCAAAACAACGCGAACTCCCCGCCCTGGAAGCATTTGAAAATTCGTAACGTCTGGAGGAGGTTCCAGATGAGCGTGCTGATAGCAACGTACTATCGCTTTTCCTAGCGGATGTTCTGAGCGTTGTTCTGCGCCCGCTGCATAAGCATATAAAGTTTCTGTCGAAATGTCGGAGTGAAAACTGTGGACTGCCATCACTTCAGGTGTCCCAAAAGTCAAAGTCCCGGTTTTATCGAAAGCGATCTTCGAAACATTTGCCAAACGTTCTAACGTATCCCCTTCCCGCACCAGAAAGCCATGTTTTGTGGCATTTCCAATGGCTGCCATAATCGCTGTAGGGGTAGCTAATACTAATGCGCAAGGGCAAAAAACCACCAGCACAGTGACAGAACGGATAATTTCTCCTGTTATAAACCATGCTAAAATGGCTGTTGTCAGAGCGATGATGACGATCCAAGTAGCCCAACGATCCGCTAAACGTACAATTTTTGCTTTTCCGGCATCTGCGGATTGAACTAAGCGAATCATGCGTTGAATGGAACTGTCTTCTCCCACTTTGGTGGCTATCATATCAAAAGACCCGAATTGGTTAAACGTTCCACTCGATACATCGTCTCCAGGGCCTTTGTCTACCGGCAAAGATTCCCCCGTCATCACAGCCTGATTGATTGAGGTTTGTCCCGTTTGAATTTGCCCATCCACCGGGATGATTTCACCAGGAAATACCCGTACCCAGTCCCCTACTTTTACTTGTTCGGCAGGAAGAATTTGTTCATTTCCATTTCGAATCACTCGAGCGGTTCGAGGTGAAAGATGGACCAGTTTTTCAATTCCTGCTCGGGCTTTTGCGACAGTCATATCTTCGAGCAAAGCCCCTAGCTGCATAATAAAAGCGACTTCCCCAGCGGCGAAATCTTCACCAATAATCATGGAAGCAATGAGAGCAATGGCAACTAAAACATCTGCTTTTATATCAAAAGCAGTTATCAACCCAATCATTGCTTTTAAAATAATGGGAATCCCGCACAAAATAATCGCAATCCATGCCGGATCGAAAGGAAAATTCTCCTTATGTAAGATACTAAGGAGAAGTGCGAGCGCTGAAAGAATTAAACAAGTTAGATCTTTTTTCATTCCGCCCCATTCCAGCAAAGTTTCCAGACTTTTCATCAAATTCCTCCTTCAATGAAGTATAGTAAGTACAATGCGAGATTATTATACCCATAGGGGTATAGGTTGTCAAGGGGGCGAGAAAAAAACCAGTCGAAAGAACGACTGGTTTTCAATGACATTCATTATTTCATATTAGCGAAACGTTCGACTGCTTTTGTAAAACTGGCAATAGTTTGTTCGGCATCTCCATGTTCAATGCCATCCCGCACACAATGTTGAATATGGCCTTCCAAAATGACTTGACCACATTTGTGCAAAGCAGATTTTGCGGCGTTAATTTGTGCCAGCACATCTTCACAGGGAATGTCTTCATCCACCATACGGTCAATAGCCTGTACTTGACCAATAATTTTTTTTAGTCGGCGATGCAAGTTGCTGGAATCCATACACTGTTTCATCATTTCACCTTCATTTCTTAAAAGGTATCTTCATTATCGGATGAACTTTTTTCTTTGTCAAGGATTTGCAAGAAGGGTTGTTCAACAGAAAATGATGAAGAATTTCTATATCCTTTTACTTTCTAGAGGAATTTAGCTGAGGTGAGTATGGAGTCCATTGCTCTCCCTCGTTTTTTATTGAGAAACCCTCTGAGAAACATTCGGTTAAATGAATCCCAGAGGGTTTGATGCAGAAATTTTTTCAAACAATCTTTATTGCATGAAAGCGAAAAGGAAATTTTCCAGCATAACAGCCACTTCAGCACGGGTGGCATTTCCAGCAGGATCTAAAGTGCCATCAGTACGTCCATTCAAGATTCCTTGATAGACGGCCCAACTCATCGCAGATTGCGCATAGCTGCTGATGGTATTGGCATCAGGGAAATTGGATAAGTTATTTTCTTGAGGAGAATCAAGCAATGAATCGGCCTTCAAAAATTCCGCATAGTTTTGCAGAAGGAGGGCCAATTGCTCACGGGAAATTGGATCGTCTGGAGAGAACATTGCAGCGGTTTCAGCCGTTGCCGCAGAAGTTCCCGAAACAATTCCTTGCTGAGCCGCCCATGCCACAGCTGAAGCGTACCAAGCATCAGCAGGCACGTCGCCAAAATTAGAGGCAGAAGTGATTACCGGACATCCTTCCAGTTGATACAGAACGCCAACCAACATAGCACGACTCATCGTGAGATTTGGAGCAAATTCTTCACTATTCATCCCGGAGAAAATACGGCGAGCCGTCACAAAATCAATCGCTTCCTGAGCCCAAAAGCCTTCTGGGACATCGGTGAAAGAATGCGGATTTTCTGCTATAAGCAATTCAGCATTTCCATTGGCTAACCAAACGATTAACGAATCAGCAGAATTTATGCATTTAGCAATCGGAGCCGTTTCAATGTTTGGATCCATTAAAAAGGCGATCGTGTCTGGCTTTGGATCTGTTACCGGGATCGTTACAATCAAAGGTGTCTCAAACGTTTTACCATCTAACAGGAAATTGATTGTATAAACTGGATTTCCATTGATTTCCGATTGCGTGATGGAACATTCTGCTTGCGTACCGTTAAGATCAGTTGGCAGGGTTACCTCAATTCCAAGGATTTCAACAGAAGTCCCAGCAGTGGTAGCGGAGAAGACAGCGGAATCGGTTGTTTCCTCGGCAACTTCCTCTACCGTTTCTTCAGGA